>SHUD01000071.1 GCA_009697505.1 Bryobacterales bacterium | reverse complement strand
GCGGCGAAGAAAGCGGCTCCTGCACCGGCGGTGCCGGACCTTCTGAAGCCGGCGACGTTGCGGGCCAAGGCTCCGGAGACCTACAAGGTGAAGTTCACCACCACCAAGGGCGACATCATCATTGACGTGACGCGCGCCTGGGCGCCGCTGGGAGCGGACCGCTTCTACAACCTGGTGCGAGGTGGCTTCTACAAAGACGCTGCCTTCTTTCGCGTGTTGCCGCGGTTCGTGGGGCAGTTCGGTATTCCAGCGCGGCCCGATGTCGGCGCTGCGTGGGATCACGCCTATATCATTGATGACCGCGTGACGCAGTCCAACAAGCGCGGAACGTTGACGTTTGCCACCGCGGGGCCGAACACGCGCACGACACAGATTTTTATTAACTACGGTGACAACGTCGGGTTGGACGGTCAGGGATTCTCGCCCTTCGGCCAGGTAACAGAGGGTATGGAAGTGGCCGACAAGTTCTTTTCCGGTTACGGCGAGTCTCCCGATCAGGGCCGCATCACGGCGTTCGGCAAGGCGTATCTCGACAAGAGCTTTCCGAATCTGGACCGCATCATCACTGCCGTGGTGTTGCCGGCCGAAGCTCCGGCTGCGCCGGCTACCGCGGGCGACGCGAAGAAGTAATCGCGGAAACCGCCACGCTGTGGAAATGTGGGTCTGAGCCATTCACGGCAAATGACTTGGCCGCGCTCGGCTTTCCACAGCTTGTCCACGGCATTTTCCAAGCAGTAACCCGTTATAACGCAACGGCGAAAGTATTCGGTAGCGCACTGAACTTTAGCCCGTATCGTAGTAAGAGGTTCTCCCGCCGCAATGACCCCCACGGATCTCACATTTGAAAAAGGTCTTCCGGCAAACGTCGACGCCGAGCGCTTCGTGCTCGGATCGGTGCTGCTGAATCAGGAGGCCTATTTCCAGGTCGCGGGCGCGATCGAGCCCGAGGACTTCAGCCTCGAAAAGCACCGGCGCATTTTCGCGCGCATGAAGGACCTGTATGCGCGCGGCGAAAGGATCGACCGTCTTACCATCGCCAACGAGCTGATGAAACAGGGGCAGCTTGAATCGATCGATGGCTTCTCCTACTTGGCGTCACTCGACGAGGGCTTGCCGGCGCTGGCCAATCTGGATAGCTACATCCGGATCGTCAAGGACAAAGCCACGCTGCGCAAACTGATCTTCAGCGCGCAGAAGGTCATCGACCGGTGTTTTATCGGCGAAGAGGAGCCCGATGAAATCCTGGCGAGCGCCGAAGAATCGCTGCTGAAGCTGGGAGAGGCCCGGGCGGGCGAGCGGCTGGAAACACCTTCAGAGGTGATCGGAAAATTCCCGGGCGGGGTGAGCGCGTTCCTGGATCCGAGCCGGCGTGTGAGCGGCCTGAGCACGGGCTTCACCAAGTTCGATGAGATGACCGGCGGGATGCACGGCGGAGAGCTCATCATCCTGGCGGCGCGGCCCTCCATGGGCAAGACGGCGCTGGCGCTCAACATCGCTCAGCATGTGGCCACGCATCCGATGTTGCGGAAACCGGTCGCGGTGTTTTCGCTCGAAATGTCGTCGGCCAGCCTGCTGACGCGCTTGTTGTGCGCGGGAGCCCGTGTGGATCAGCACAAATTCCGCGCCGGATATCTCAATGGTGAAGAGCGGCGGAAGCTGCAGGTGGCGCTCTCGGAACTGACGGAAGCTCCGCTGTATCTGGATGACACGGCTGGCGTCCACTTGATGGATATTCACTCCAAGCTGCGGCGCATGAAGGCCGAGCGCGGGCTGAGTCTGGTGGTGATCGACTATCTGCAACTGATGAGCAGCCGGGGACGCACGGAAAACCGCAACCAGGAAGTCAGCGCCATCTCGCGGGGGCTCAAGCTGATAGCCAAGGATCTGGATGTACCATTCCTGGTGCTCTCGCAGTTGAGCCGCGCTTCGGAAACGCGCATTGGCGATCACAAACCGCAGTTGAGCGACCTGCGCGACTCGGGTTCGATCGAACAGGACGCGGATCTGGTGGCGTTCATCTTCCGCGAAGAAATCTACAAGCGCGACAGAGAAGACCTACGGGGGCTCGCCGATTTGATCATCGCCAAGCAACGTAACGGGCCCATCGGCACCGTGCCGCTGCGTTTTCTGGGACAGTTCACGCGTTTTGAAAACCGCGCCGAGGACCTGCCGGAAGAACCGGAGTAACCGGTTTACCGTAGCGTACACGCCGACGGTGCGTTTAGGCTAATAAAGTTTAATGGTAGACTGGTACGTTGGTCACCCGGACCTTGCCTCTCTTCTACGCCTTCTGAGGCTGGCGATGATCTTCTAGGTAGCCAGCGTTCCCGCGTTAACGTGAAAGGGATCGATTGAAAATACATCTTATAAATCCAAGCGACACCGCTTTTGGAACGGCCGTGATCACGCCGCGCTGGCTGTACGTTCTGGCGACGGCAACCCCCGAGGTCTTTGGCGATCCTGAGATCTGTGACGAAACCCTGGAGAGTCTGAATCCGGAGCGCATTGCCGCCGGCGATGTAGTGGGTATCGGTATCCACACCGGCAACGCGCTGCGCGGATATGCCGTGGGCCGGATGGCGCGGGAGCGCGGCGCATACGTCGTGTTTGGTGGCATTCATGCGACGCTCTACCCGGAAGAAGCCCTGGATTTGGGACAGGGGCACGCCGTGGTGAAAGGCGATGGGGATCTGGCGTGGGGCGAAGCCTTGCGGGATTGTGCCCGCAATGAACTGAAGGAGATTTATGAAGGCGGGCGAGTGGGGCCGGACGAGTTCAAGGCCGCGCGTTGGGATCTGCTGCCGCCGGACCGCTACATGTGGGCCTCGGTGCAAACCGTGCGCGGCTGCTCCAAGCATTGCTCGTTTTGTTCGGTGTGGCGCACGGACGGGCAGAAGCCCAGGCAGCGCTCCTCCGACGTGGTGATCGAAGAGGTGGTGGCTCTCCGCCGCAAGGGGTTCCGCTTCATCGCGCTGGCCGACGATAATTTCTATCCGGTTTCGTTGACCGACATCAAGAACGCCGAGCGCCAAGGGAATCAGCACAAAGTCGAGGAACTGCGCGCGATTCGCGAAGAACGATTTGAGCTGATGAGCCGTCTGGCTGAATTGCCGAGCGACATGACGTTCTTCACGCAGATCACGATGGAGTCCGCCGAAGACGGCAAGTTCCTGGATGCCATGCGGAAGGCCAGGATCCGCGGCGCTTTGGTGGGAGTGGAAGCCGTCACACCGGAAGGTTTGAAAGAGGTGTTCAAGGACTTCAATTGCTCCGGCGATAAGCTGGTCGAGCAACTCAAGGAATTCCGGCGCCACGGCGTACACGTGTTGGGATCCTTCATTTTTGGATTGTCGACGGATCGCGAAGGCACGTTTGACGCGACTTTGGAACTGGCCCACAAATCCGGACTGACCTTTGCCCAATTCGTAATGTTGACGCCCTTCGCCGGAACCGTGGACTTTGAACGCTGGGAGAAGGCGTTCGGCGAGGACGTACCGAAGGTGGAAGGCACTCCTATCAACCGCTACTGGCTGATCCCGGCCGAGCAGCGCCCCAAGATGTTCATGCCGCATCCGACCATGAGTTCGGAAGAAATGCGTGCCAGAACGCAAGGCGTGTGGGACCGGTTCTACAGTCTGGCCGCGGTCTGGAAGCGCTCCTCGTGTACCCCGAATTGGAAAACCCGCCTGGTGTTCATATTTATTTCCAAGTTGTACCGGCAGATGTACGCGAGCACCGGAATCGCCACCGATAGCGCCCGCCGCAACCGGGCCAATAACTGGGCGCGCTGGCTGGCGGTCCCGTGCCGTCGGCTGTTTCAGGGACGCCCCATGCCGGAACTGCAAGTGCCGAAGCGTGCGGGAGATGCCGACACTGGCGCCGGGGAGCGCGAGCTTCTGAACGTAATCCGCTAGGCCGTTCGCTTACGCGTTCACGCCATTGGCGGCGCCGTCGAAACTGACGGGCGGGTTATAGATCAAAATACGTCCGCAGCTTTCGCAAGTCAGCAGGCGCTCGCCGCGCTTGAGGTCCTGAAAGTATTGCGGCCGCAACATGATCTGGCAGGCGGCGCAGCGGCCTGAGGTCGCCTCCGCGATGGCCAGTCCGCTCCACTTCTTGCGGATGCGTTCGTAAGTGGCAAGCGTATCGGCAGGCATTTTCTTGGCCGTCTCACCGCGCTCGCCTTGCAGTTGCTGGATTTGCGCCTGGTCGGCGGCAGTGCGCTCGCGGGCGTCTTTTTGCTCGTTTTCGACGGTCTTCTTCTCTTCCTTGAGCGCCACTTCGGCCTTGCGGACGTTGGCGTCCAGAGGTTCGGATTCCGACATGAATTCAAGAATGCGGTCTTCGGCGGTGCGGATCTCTTTTTCCAGGTATTCGATTTCGTGCTGGAAGGCCCGGTACTGCTCGTTGGTCTTGGCCTGGAGCATCTGATCCCTGAGTTTAGAAATCTTCTGTTCCTGCATCTGAATGTCGCCTTCCAGCTTCTTGCGGTCTCTCTGGTTGGCGGCCAGAGCGGCGCGGTCGGCCTCCAGACGCCGCTGGTGAGCCTCCAGTGTCCTTTCGATGGTGGCGATATGTTTGGGAAGCGCGGCGACTTCTTTTTCGAGCGCTGCAATCCGCTGATCCAGCGACTGGAGCTGAGTCACCAGATGGGTATCCGGGTGCATGGACCCATTATCTTAGCATGCGCGAATCGTGCGATTCTTAAAACGATGCATCACTTCGATAATATTCCTCCGGTGCCGCTGACACTGGAGGGCGCCAGCATGCTGCACCAGATGCTACGCGTACGCTGGCCGGAATGGCGCGCGTTGACGGCCACCCGCCGCGAAGAAATCCTAGCGCAGGCCGCACAGGCATTGACGAATATGGAGGGCCAGGGGAGCGCGGCGTTTTCCCTGCTCGGCCACAAGGGCGACTTGATGCTGGTTCATTTCCGGCAGAACTTCGACCAGTTGGGGGAAGTCCAGCGGACGCTGCGGCACCTGGCGCTGTGGGATTTTATGGAACAAACGACGTCTTATTTGTCGGTTGTGGAACTTGGGCTGTATGAATCGACCGCCAAGGTTTACGGCTCGCTGGCCGAGCGCGGCGTGGAGCCGCATACGCCCGAATGGGATGCCGAAATTGAAGACAACCTGAAGCGGCAGCGGCAGGCGATGCACCCGCGCCTATTTCCGGAAATGCCCCCGCATCCCTACATTTGCTTTTATCCGATGGACCGGCGGCGCGGAGAACATCAGAACTGGTACCAGGTGCCGCTAGCCGAACGCCAACGGATGATGGGCGACCACGGGGCCATTGGAAGACGTTACGCGGGGGCGGTGAAGCAAATCATTACGGGTTCAATTGGCTTCGACGATTGGGAGTGGGGCGTGGATCTGTTCGCCGAAGATCCCCTGGTCTTCAAGAGGTTGATCTACGAAATGCGCTTTGACGAAGTCAGCGCGATTTACGCCCAATTCGGAGCGTTCTACATCGGTCAGCGGACGCCGGTGGCGGAGCTTGGGAAGCTGCTGCGTTTATAGGCGGCGTAAGCGCCGCTGCACGGGCGCGGTGAAGGACCGGATGGCCAGGTCGATCTCGTGGATTCCCAGGGCCCGGCAGGCGCTGTAGAACACCAGCAGCCCCAAGGGAATGGAGACCGCGAGGTCGCCCAGGCGTGCTAAGCGGGAGACGCCGAGCCACTGCTCCATCGCGTGACTCGAGAGAGCCGTTACGGCGGCCATGGCCAGCGACGCCGCGATCACTTTACCCGTTCCCGCGGCCAGTTCGCGGCCGTGGACTCCGCCGATGCGCCGGCGCAGAATTTCAAACAACACCAGGAAACCGAACAAAGCCACGGCGGAGGTAGACAGCGCGAGACCGGCGTGGCCCAATCCCGCGACGCGAACCGTAAACTCGGCGCTCGCGAAGTTGATCAGGATGGAAGCCAGGCTCACCAGCATCGGTGTCCGCGCGTCGCCAAGCGCATAGTACGCCGGGTTCAGCACCTTGAGCGCCGCGTAGCCAGCCAGCCCGATCGCATAGAACGAGAGTGCGAAGGCCGTTTGTTGAGTGTCATAAAGCTGGAAGCGGCCTCCCTGGTAGATGCCTCCGATGATCGACTTCCCGAGAACAGCCAGGCCCACGGACGACGGAACGGTCAGCAAGAACACCATGCCCAGCGATTTGGAAAGCGTGCGGCGGAATTCGTCGATATTGCCCGCGGCCGCGCTGCGCGAAATCGACGGCAGCGTGGCGGACGCCATGGCCACGCCGAACAATCCCAGGGGAAGCTGCATGAAGCGGAACGCGTAGCCGAGCCAGCTCACCGGGCCATCCAGGCCGCGGACGGGATCGGCGATGGTGGAAGCGAAATTCGTGTTCACCATGACATTGATCTGCACTGCCGCGCTGCCCAGGATGGCGGGAACCATCAGTCTGAAGATACGCACCAGGCCGGGATGCTTCCAATCGAAGGCGGCCTTGAACTTGAATCCGAGCCGGTAGAGCGCCGGTAACTGATACACCAGTTGCAGCGCGCCGCCGAGCATGACGCCCATCGCCATGCCTTCGATACGCGAGATATGAAGCCACGGGCCCAGCCAGATTCCCAGCGTGACGCCGAAGCCTACCGAGCCGATGTTGAAGAATGTCGACGCCATCGCCGGGATGCCGAATTTATTGGACGCATTCAGCACGCCCATGGCCTGCGCGGCCAAGGCCACCAGCAGCAGAAACGGGAACATCATCCGCGTCATGGTCACGGCCAGTTCGAATTTGCCGGGAACGGCCGCATACCCGGGCGCCAGCAGACGTACCAACTGCGGGGCGAAGATCACGCCCAGTGCGCACACCGCGACGACAACGAGAATCAGCGCCGTGGCAACGAGATTTGCCAGGCGCACGGCTTCTTCCTTGCTCCGGTTGGATAAATATTCGGTGAAGGTGGGGACAAAGGCACTGGAGAGCGCGCCCTCGGCAAACAGATCCCGCGTCAGGTTGGGGATCCGGAACCCCAGCATGAACGCGTCATAGATCAATCCGGCGCCGAACAGATGCGCCATGATGCTTTCGCGCAGCAGTCCGGTGATGCGGCTCATGAACACCGCAATCGATACCACCCCCGCGGAGCGCACCACGCTCTCGCTCTGGCTGATGGCCGGTTGGCCGGACGCGGCGGCCGGAGGGGTGGGCGTAGCGGGAGGAGTTGCCACTTTACTGCTCGACTTCGTCACTTTCCATATTGCTCGAAAAAGTGCGCGACGGTCATGATGCCGGCATAATAGTTCGCAATCTTGTACTTCTCATTGGGCGAGTGCAGTCCATCGTCGGGTAAACCGAAGCCCATGAGGATCGTGGGAATTCCCAGATGCCTGGCAAAGTCGCCGACGATCGGAATGGAGCCGCCGCTGCGGATGAATACCGTTTCCTTGCCCATGATGTCGGCGAAGGCTTTGGCGGCGACGCCGATCGCGGGATGATCCGGGTTCACCATTATGGCCGGTCCCCAACTCAGCACGCGCACTTCGGTTTCGATGCCGGCTGGCGTGTTGTCGGCTACGAACTTCCTGTACGCCGCGATGATCTTCTCTGGATTCTGATTCGGCACCATCCGCATGCTGACTTTGGCCGTGGCGCGCGCGGGGATTACGGTCTTGGCTCCCGCGCCGGTGAAGCCGCCGGCGATGCCGTGTACCTCCAGCGTGGGACGCGCCCACACGCGCTCCAGTACCGGATATCCAGGCTCGCCGGTGAGACGTGTCGAACCCACTTCGTGACTCAGAAATTCTTTTTCGTCGAAGGGCAGGACGCTCCAACTGTGCTTTTCGGCGGGCGCGGGAGCTTCCACGCCGTCATACATGCCCGGGATCTGAATCACGCCGTTGGCGTCCTTCAATTTCGAGAGCAACTCGACCAGTCCGAACACGGCGTTGGGAGCGGCGCCACCGTACATGCCGGAGTGCAAGTCGCGCGACGGTCCGCGCGCTTCGATTTCGGTGTAGATCAAGCCGCGCAATCCGATGCACAGCGTCGGCAGGCCCTCCGCGAACAACTCGGTGTCGGAGACCAGCGCCACGTCGGCTTTCAGCTTGGCCGGATTTTCCGCGACGAACTTGGCCACGGATTCGCCGCCGACTTCTTCTTCGCCTTCAATCAGGAATTTCAAGTTGACGGGCAACGTGCCAGTGACGGCCAGCAGAGCCTCGACGGCCTTGATGTGCATGTACATCTGGCCCTTGTCGTCGGCCGAGCCGCGGGCGTAAATGTTGCCGTCGCGCACGGTGGGTTCAAAGGGCGGGGAAATCCATTCGTGCAAGGGATCGGGCGGCTGCACGTCGTAATGTCCGTAACAGAGAACCGTGGGCTTGCCGGGGGCATGGAGCCAGTCGGCGTAAACCAAAGGGTGCTTCGCCGTCGCGATGATCTCGACGTTTTCCAAGCCCGCGGCGCGCATGCTATCGGCCACGAACTCAGCGGCGCGGCGCACGTCGGGGAAGTGCTCGGGAAGCGTGCTGACGCTGGGAATCCTAAGGAACGTCTTCAGCTCGTCCAGGAGGCGGGTCTTGTTCTGCTCGACGAAAGCGTTGGTAGCTTGGGACACGCTTTATTATAAAGGCTGCTTTTCACTTTTTGACGACCAGAAAATCGCCTTGGCGCGGCGGATTGGTCTCAATCTTGTAGGCCACCTGAAGCATGTTGAATACGGTGGTCGGCGTCAGTTCGACCGTGCCCTTGGCGCCGGTGCTGGTGAGCAAGGGGAACGACTGATTCCGCGACTGCTGGAAGGGGCCCTCAAAGGTAAAGCGCATGGAAGGGTCGACCACGCCCCCGGGTGGCACCTGAAAGCGCACGACCATGGTTCCTTTGGCCTGGCCATTTTCCTCGCGCACGGCCAGTTCCACCGATACCGGTTGGGTGCCATGGAACTGCGCGCCGACGCTGGGGTAGTTCCACTCTCCGGTGTAGCGGTACAGAGGGAGCGGCGCGCTCGCCGGCGTCCGGACAACCGGGGCCGGACTACTCGTCTCCACGGCGCCCGCGGCCGGGGGGTTTCTGGGCGCTCTCACTGGCCCAGTTGCGGCCGACAGCGCCGGGCCTCGGGCAACGGCGCCGCGCGACGCCTCGGATAGCGCGCGGTAATAGCTCGCCCATGAATTTCCCGCTTCGCCAATCTGTAAGGCGCCCTGTGTCGGTAGTAAGTCAATCTGTCCGGTTTTGTTCACACGTGATCTGTCCGGTTTCGTCTATTCACCCCGTTGCACCTCTACGGCTGGCCGAAGGAGGTTTTCTGGTTTTGGTTCGCAAGAAAGGAACAGTCGTCGGAGCGGTGGG
>SHUD01000017.1 GCA_009697505.1 Bryobacterales bacterium | reverse complement strand
TAATACGTCTTGCAGTTTCATCATCCGCTCCGTTTCCGCCGCGGAGTATTGCTGAGGGGTGTCCACCCCCTAGCTTCCCCCGCCGCTTTTTCAAAGCGGACAGTTCATGTGTGAATTCAACCGGATAGATCACATACTAGCGACACCCTGCCACCCCTCCCTTGACACCGTCCTGACAGAGGCGTATAAATTGAACCGTCAAAGGAGGTACCACCATGCAGTTATCTCCGTTCGAGATCGTCACCATCTGTTGGGGAATCGCGACCGCACTGTACTTGGCGCTGTTACTGTACCGCTCGATTGTGGGGCTCCACGAGGAAGACACGCTTTATCTGAGCGCGGGCGAAGCCAAAATGGAAGCCGAGCAGCGCGAGCTGATGAAGCGGATCAACAGGCTGGACGGCTATTCGCGCGGAATCGGCTACACCGCTCTGGCACTGACCGTGGTGCTGGCGGGAATGTGGGTTAACGATGCGGTGCGGGAGTTGTACTAGACCCTAAACCACCGGTTCCATGCCGAAGCGCCGGAGCAGCAGGAATTCCGACAGGTTATCGGTGGTGAGCAGGCCCAGAAGCGAACCGTTCTCCATGACCAGGGCGCAGCGTCCCGCCCGTGCCATCAGCGGCAGAACGTCGGCTAGATCCTCGTTCGGCGTCAGGGCGACGTAGTCGCGATCCATCACGCCGGCCACATAGGCATCCGGGCCATCCGAAGCGATCGCGCGAATGAGCAGGTTCCGTCCCAGCAGTCCGACTACCTGATTTCCGTGCATGACCGGGAAATCCTGCTGCGATGTGGATAACAACAGGTTGGCGGCGTCGCGAATGGTCGCGCCGTGTTCCAGCGTGTGCAATTCCGTAATCATCGCCGCGCGGATGGGAATGCCCCGCGTCAGCGTGCGTCCCAGCGCCGCAACACTTTCCTGCACCGCTCCCAGATAGATGAACAGCGCGAAAAACACCAGCATGAACTGCGAGTCCAGCAACCCGTAGAGCCCCATGCTGATGGACAGCATGCGTCCCATCCAGGCCGCCGTGCGCGTGGCTTCCTGTTCCGGCCGGATGTAGCTCAGCAGTGCCCGCAGAATGCGTCCGCCATCCATCGGGAATGCCGGCAGAAAATTGAAACCAGCCAGCAGAATGTTGCCGTAGAGCAGAAGAGCGAGAGCGCTCTTGCCGTTGGGCTGGAGCAAATCTGCTGCCAGCACCGGCACAGCCTGCTGGGATGAAATCATGTAGGCGAACAGACCAGCGGCGAGCAGCAGGTTGACCAGGGGGCCGGCCAGCGCCACCCAAATTTCGGCGGTGGGAGGCAGCGGGCGTTCCATGCGCGACAGGCCGCCAATCGGAAACATCACGATTTCCGTGGTGCGGATTCCAAAGCGTGAGGCGACCACCGCGTGGCCCAACTCATGGAGCAAGACACTGGCCAGACTGCCCACCAGGAAAGCCGCGTAACTCGCGTTGGATTGGGCGCTGCCCAGTACTGAAACCGCGACAAAAATGACGAGCAGGATAAATGTAAAGTGCAACCTCACCGGCACGCCTAAGAAGCGAAAGGCTTTAATGGTGCCTGCCGTGGTTGCCTGATAGCCGGGATGACCGGCAGCTTGTACAGTGGTCACTGGAGTGGTCCGTACCACTCAATTCGGCTTCCAGAGAGATGAACTTTAGGGGACTAAGCGGGGTATACGCCCAGGATAGGTCCCGGTTCGGCTTTTGCGGCTGGGAAGAGGGCCGCTGCCATCGGACGCGCCCGCCCGCCGGGTCATGGAATTGGAGAAATCCAGTTCGTTTTCTTCAAATTGCACCTGGCGGTCCAGGACCATTTCGATGGTGGTGCCTTTGGCCAATACCGCATCCGGTCCACGGGTAAACATGATTCCGGCCAGGGCTGCCGCCGCGCCCGCGCCGGCGCCAATCGCCGCGCCCATGCCTGGGGCGTGATTCACGCTGCCGGCAAGCGCGCCGATGCTGGCTCCCGCCGCCGCCGTCTCGCCAATCGTCTTCACGTCGCCAGCCTTATTACCTTCGCTGCGGATGCTGCCTTCCTTGCGGTCCAGGTCTTCGCTGGCACGGCCATCCAAGCCGGTGACGTGCGCGCGGAAATCGCGGGTGGTGCCGTTGGGTAGCGTCAGCGAATCGAAGCGCAGGTGAAATTCGCCCTTCCCTTTCACTTTCCCCGGACGGCGGATTTCGGTGATCGTTCCCATGACGTAGCTGCCGGGAGGGATGACAATGCGGCCGTCCGCCAGGATCGGGAAGACGGTCTCCAGATACACACGGTCGCCGGGGATGGAGTTCTTCGTGCTGACGCTATTGATCAGGCTCAGGGGGACGTGCGTTCCCGTGTCGACCTGATAGCTCTTCGTTTGTGCCGCAAGAGTGAGCGCCGCCGCGAATAAAATCAGCATCCGCATGAGGAGTACCTCAATCTTGAGTGTAGCCTAAGCGGGCAGGATTCAGTCTCTACTTCTTTAACCCATTGTTCAGTCCAGCCTGCCAGTTCAGAACCACCGTCAGAGACGGCGCATTTCCGGCTGCGCTGGCGCTGGGGATGAGGAACCGCTGGCCGTCATTGCTCACGGCGTAGCTGCGCGGAAACGTTATGCCGCCGATGCCAGATGGGATCTGCATCAGTGCTCTCGGCACACCCGACTGGAAGGACTCCGAACCCGAATTGCCCAGCTTGACCGGAACCGCCATCAAGCTCCCGTCAACAGCCAGGAAGTACAACTCCGTGCCGTCGTTCCGCCATTGGGGTTCGGTGCCGCCGTTTGAAGAAATCTGAAACTTCGCGCCGGATAGCGGAAAGGATTGCACGTAGATTTCATCCCGGCCGGATTCGTTGGAAACGTAGGCGACCCACTTGCCGTCGGGAGAGAACCGCCCATCTTGCTCGTCGAACTGCGACTGCAAATACGGAAACGGTTTGCGGTCGCCTGCTGCCTCTTGAGGGGACTGAGGAGCGATCCACAGATCCTGCCCGGTCTTCGCAACCGGCATCTGGTAGAGGATAAAACGCCCATCCTTGGACCAGTCTTCGGCATAACCGGTGGCGGTGCCCATTTTGATCAGGAGCTCCTCCTGGCCCGTGCCGCTCGCCGATTTGGAGTACGCGTTGAATGCTCCGTTGCGGTTGGAAGCCCAAAGGACACGAAGGCCGTCGGGGGACCACATGGGAATGTTGTTGACAGCGGGATCGGACGTCAGTCGAGACGTCACGCCGCGAACTGCATCGAGCACCCAAATATCCTGGTTGGACACGTCGAAGACGATCCGCTTTTCGTCCGGCGCTAGCCGGAATCTGTTGTAGGCTCCAGGGGGGCCGAACAATCCCATCGGTTTGCCCGCCCGATCGGTCCAAACCAACTGGATTGCTGCCGCGGCGCCGGCCCCATAGGCCAGAGTCCCATTCTCCGATACCGAGAAGGCCCCCAGGGCAGCAGCGGCGCCCTCGCCGACCCGTTCACGACAGGGAACGAATCACCGCTCATGCGGAGTTGCGCGAGATCGAAGAGCTGGGCCATCAGCGTTTCGCCACGCCGAAACAGCAGGTACCCACTCTGGTCCGGCCTCCGGCCTGGCGCGCCCCGCCCCGAAAAAAATGCAGCGGCGTATATTGCATTGGATCGGTCGGGCAGGAGGCGGACAGATGGCTTCCCGTCGAGCGAGCCTGCGTAAATCCCGGTCTGCTCGGTTTTGCCTCCGATAACTGCGTAAAGAAAATGGCGGCCATCCGGCAGGAACTCCGGGTAACGTTTGCTCTCCGTGGAGATCGAATTCCCCAGGTTGGTTACTTGGACCGGTGTGCCTCCCCCTTCGGGGACGCGAAAAAACCCGGAGTTGGCCGTCGCCGCGAAGAGAATGATTCCGTCGCGGCTCCAGGTTCCCCCGCGGGCGTTGGGTGCATCGCAAAGAATCTGCGGCGGTCCGCCGGAAGCGACGATCTTCTTGAGCTTCCCCTGCGCGACGAAGCCAATGAATCGGCTATCCGGAGACCAGAACAAGTCGCTGGTGCCGTCGGTTCCCGGCAACGAATTCGCTTGCAGGGAATCGAGCGCGCGGACCCACAGCTTCCGGTCATCGGCCTTGAAGGCCAAGAAACGTCCGTCTGGCGATAGCCTGAAATTCTGGATGTTCGATTTCTCCGCCGGTGCAACCTGGAAGCGCACGCTGCGTTGCTCGGGGGGAGACTCGCGGAAGTGCACGAAAGATACGCCGAGCGCGATTACCGCCAGCACAGCCGCCGCGATCCACGCGACCGTTCCGCGCCGCGTCCGGGCGGCTGGCGCAAACGAAATCTCTTCAGACAGAAGTCTCCGCGCATCGCTGATCGAAGCCAGCCGCTGTTTGCGGTCTTTCTCCAGGCACCAGCGCAGCAACTTGTGTACACGCTGCGGCGCGGCGGAGATGTCGGGGTCTTTGTTTAGTACGCCGCCCAGGATCTCCACGGTGGATTCCCCTTGGAACAGGCGCTTGCCGGTCAGGATTTCATAGACAACGACGCCAAACGACCAGATGTCGGAGCGCTTTTCCGCCGCCTTGCCCTTGGCTTGCTCGGGCGCCATGTAGGCTGCCGTGCCGAGAATTGTGCCGGCCACGGTCGCGCCCATGGTCAACGTCGGAGAGTCTTCCGGTTTGCCGTCAGCGGAGGGTGGCGGTTCCAGGGCTTTCGCCAGCCCGAAATCCAGAATCTTGACTTCACCTTCGGGTGTAATCTTGATGTTGGCGGGCTTCAGATCGCGGTGGATGATGTTCTTTTCGTGCGCGGCTTCGATGCCTTCAATCAATTGCTTGATGATGGGCAGCGCTTCGTCGAAATCTAGCGGACCGCGCAAGTCTGGGCCCTCGACCAACTCCAGGACCAGGTAGTCCGGCCCGACATCGTAGGGATGGCAGATGTTGGTGTGATTGAGCCCGCCAATGGCGCGGGCTTCGCGGGTGAAGCGCTCCGTGAACCGAGCGTAGGATACCTTGATCGCGACGTCACGATTCACACGCGGGTCGTGCGCCCGATACACTTAGCCCATCCCGCCTTTGCCGATTAGCGCCAGGATTTTGTATGGCCCGAGATGGTCGCCGGGAGAGAGGGACATAGTGCTTGAATGATTGTATCGCGCGTCGCGCGCCAGATGTGAATTAAAGGATTTTCGCCAGAATCTCCGGAATTTCAAACACCGCTCGGTTTTGGATCTGGGCCACGCTGGCGCGGTAGGAGTCGAGCGAAGTCAGCATCTCCTTCACGGCGCGGTCGATATGGCGGAAATTGGAGACCACCATTCCGGCGTGGCGCTCGCGCACCCAGTCGGCGTTGTAGCGCTCTTGCGGGAGGGTCCAGGCGTTGCGCTCGACGATCACGGGAAGTTTCATCGCCACGGCTTCACTGATGCTGCCCGGGCCGGGTTTGCCGATGAAGAAGTCGGATAGATGCATATAGTAGGGAACTTCCTGCGTGAAGCCTTCGACGAAGTGCGCGGCATTGGTGGTTCTGGCATTGCCGGGCTGCGCCTTCAGGCGCTCCGCCAGCTTCTGATTGCGGCCGCAGATCAGGATGAGTTGCGTGTCGCGCAGGCGTTCGGCAATCTCCAGCATGACTTTGGATCCCTGCCCGCCGAACAACACCAGGCCCGTGGGACGGCCGGGGTCGAGGCCCAGGCGTAGGCGCTCCGCGGCGCGATCGGCCGTACCGGCGTCATAGAACCGCGGCCGCAGGATCATGCCGGAGGTCGCGAATACGCGCTCTTTGGTGTGCCCGAGGGCGCACGCCTGTGCGACGGCCTTGGCGGTTCCACAGATGAAGTGCTGGTCCTGGCCACGCTCGATCCAGAAATGCGGCGGGTAGTCGGCGAAATCCGTAAGTACCGTTACGTAGGGCACTTCCGGCAGCGCCGCGCGGAGGCTTTGGTACATGGCGCGGTTGAAATTCGGCACTAGCGAAACCACCATGTCAGGCCGCGTTTCTCGCCAATATTGGGTGAGAACCCGGACCACCGGGCGATGATATAATCGGATTACCCCGTGCATAAACTGCAACCCTTGGGCCGAGCCAAGCGTCCAACCCTTAGCGAGCATCAGGTTGTAGATGTCTTCCAGCCGTATTCCGGTGACCTTGCGGAACACATCCAGCACGTCTAGTACCTCCTGGAGGTTGACCAGGCGAATATCCCAAGGACGGTTCTGGGCGTCGATCACCGATTTCAACGCGGTTGCGGCCGACCGGTGCCCTCCGCCGGCGTCAAAATAGATGAAATCAATTTTCTTCACGATTGTTTTATACCAGTGTCACACTGCTGTTACACCAGAGGCCTAAAAAGGTAGCATGGCGGTATCGGTATTACATTGGCTGCAAGCCCGCGACCATCGCCTGATGCGCCGCGTCAACCGCTGGACGCCTCCGCACTGGGTGCGCCTGTGGATGGTGGCGGCCACGCGGGGCGGTGATGGCTGGCTATGGTATGCGTTGGGCGCCGTGGTCGCGCTGCTGGGCGGACCGGAGCGGTTCCGCGCGGACCTGGCCGCGGTGCTTTCCGTCAGCACTGGTATCGCTCTGTTTCTGTATCTGAAACGCGCCTGCAATCGCAAACGCCCCGGCTCGCTGGAGCCGCACTGCTGGGCGACTCTGCTTCCGCCGGATCAGTTCTCGTTTCCCTCTGGCCATACCATCACCGCTTTTTCGGTGGCGAGTTCGCTGGCCACGTTCTATCCCCCAATGCTGATCGGGCTGCTGTTCTGCGCCTTCAGCGTGGCGGTTTCACGCATTCTCCTGGGAATGCACTTCCTGAGTGACGTGCTGGCGGGCGCGGCGATCGGTTGCACGTTGGGATACACGGCTGCAGTCTTGTTGCGCTAAGTGTTGTTGGGCGAACCCTTACGCAGCGGGCGTGGGACAATGGATTCGTGGATCCGGATCCGAAGCAATGGAGTCAACGCTGGGCCGAGTACCGCAGCTGGGCGGAAGCTCACGCGGAACCTGACCCGCGTTCGCCCGTTGAAATTATGGCGGACGTCGAATTGTTGTACCGAAGCTTCCCGGAGGAAGTGCGCAGCACCGATCCCGACCCGGAGAAGACCGGCATCCAAAATCTTCGCCGGGTGCTCACTTTGTATGAGCGCAAACTCCAGTCTCGAAGCAGCGCTCGCCACAACGGTTGAAGAGCTGGACGCGGCGTCCATCCCCTACATGCTGATCGGTGGGCTGGCTCTTTCCGCTTGGGCTCTGCCGCGCGCAACGCTGGACGTCGACCTGACACTTTGGGTCGCCGCGGAAGATCGCGACCGTGTATGTGATTTCTTGTCGGCACGTTATGTTGCCCGCGTGTCCGACGCAAGAGAGTTCATTCGGAAGACAGGAGTTTTGCCGGCCACTACGCGGGAAGGCGTCCGGCTCGATTTTATCTTCGCGGCTTTTCCATTTGAACGGACCATGATCGAGCGGGCGCCCGTGCGTCACATCGGGAACGTGGCGGTTCGCGTGGCGCGCCTCGAAGATTTGATCCTCCTCAAGTTGCCTTCTCCAAGGCCTCGCGATCAGGAGGATGTTCATCTCATTCTGAGTACTTACAAGAACGTGCTGGAATGGGATTATTTGCTTGCAACCGCGGACCTTCTGGCGGAAACGCTGGACCAGCCCGCTCTTGCCGCCAAGCTTCGTGAGCGCCAGCCGCCCGCGAACGGGTGATTCCGCCGTTCGACACGCCGTTCGCACGCATCGCACGCATCCCGACAAGGAGCGATCTTTCTAGTACGATACCGCTATGGGGAACTTCGCCCGATTGCTGGTTCTGGGGGCCACGCTGGCCGTGGCTGCGCGCGCCGCCAAGACGCTGGATATCTATTTCATTGACGTCGAAGGAGGGCAGTCGACGCTGGTGGTGTCGCCCTCGGGACAGACGCTGTTGATTGACACCGGCTACGCGGGCAACAGTGGCCGCGATGCCAACCGCATTGCTGTTGCCGCCAAGGCCGCGGGGGTCAAGAAGATCGACACGCTCTTTTTGACGCATCACCACGACGACCACGCCGGCGGAGTGCCGAATTTACTGGCGCGGCTGCCGGTGACGCTGTTCCTGGATAAGGGACCCAACGTCGAACTGGACAACCAATACGCTGAGCCCTATGAAAAGGCGTTTGCGACGGGCCAGCACAAAGTGATTGCGGCCGGCGACAAGATCGCGGTGAAAGGCCTGGACGTAATGGTGCTGACGGCGGCTGGCAAGTACGTCAATGTCCCGGGCGATGCAAATCCGCACTGCGCGGGGATCGCTCCCGTGACGGGCGAGAAGGGTGAAAATCCGCAGTCGGCCGGAGTTGCCATTCAATTCGGGAAGTTCCGCTTTGTGGACCCCGGCGACATCATCTGGAATGAGGAATTCGGCCTGCATTGTCCCGGCAACAAAGCCGGTAAGCCGGACGTCTACCTGACGGCCCACCACGGGACGCACCTTTCTCCGAAGTCGGTTCACGGACTCACCCCGCGGGTCATCATCATGAACAACGGCGCCCGCAAGGGAGGATTGCCGGAGGAATGGAAACTGCTCCGGGCCTCGCCGGATCTTGCAGACCTCTGGCAGCTGCATTTTTCGCTGGCCGGCGGGAAAGAGGCGAATTCGCCGGATCCCTTTATCGCCAACGTCGAGGCGAATGACGACGGCCACTACCTGAAGCTTTCGGCGGCGGAAGACGGGTCTTTTGTGGTCTTTAACTCGCGCACCAAGTACACGAAGCGATACGCGGCGAAATAGTATCCTGTAAGTTGCTGCTCTCCTCGTCCGCCTACTTTATCTTCCTGGTGGGGGTCTTCTTACTTTATTGGCCTCTAGCCCGGGTGCGCGTGGCAGCGCTGGGCGTCATTCTGCTGGCCAACTATTTTTTCTACGCGAAGTGGGATCTGGTCTATTTGCTGCTGATCCCCGCGGCGTCGAGTTGGGATTTTGCCATTGGACTGGGGTTGCAGGATTCCAAGAATCCCGGCGTACGGCGGGTTCTGGTAGCGGCGAGCATTGCCATCAACATTGGCCTGCTGGCGGGGCTCCGCTATGTGCCGGGGGCCTCCGTGGCGTTGCCTGTCACGCTGTCGTTTTACGTATTTCAAGCCTTGACCTACACCATCGATGTTTATCGCGGCGACGCCCCGGGCACGCGCAGTTACCTGGCGCATCTGGCGGCGGTATCCTTCTTCCCGACCACGCTTGCCGGCCCGATCACGCGGGTCTCCTCGTTGGTCAGCCAGTTTGAAAAACGTAAGCCTCTCGACCCCACCGATGGCAGTCGCGCGCTGTTCCTGATTGGCGTGGGACTGGTGAAGAAACTTCTGCTTGCGGACTATCTTTCCAGTAACCTGGTCAATCGCGTGTTCGATTTCCCAGCGCTCTACACCGGAGCGGAGACATTAATCGCCGTTTACGCCTACGCGCTGCAAATCTACTACGATTTTTCGGGGTATACGGACATCGCCCTGGGCTCGGCGCTGCTGCTGGGAATTCGCTTGCCGGCCAATTTCAATCGGCCGTATGCGGCGGAGAACCTCGCGGATTTCTGGCGGCGCTGGCACATCTCGCTTTCCAATTGGCTGCGCGACTACTTGTATTTTTCGCTGCCTGGCAAGCGCGTAAAGATGATGACGTACGTGAACCTGGCGATCACCATGATCATCGGCGGACTGTGGCATGGGGCCAGTTGGAATTTCGTGATCTGGGGCGCGCTGCACGGAAGTGGACTTGTGGTTGTGCGGCTGTGGCAGACGTGCTTCGGATCCGCCAAGACAGCGGGAGCCTGGCGCTACGTCAACATCGTGGTGACGTTCCATTTCGTGGCCTTCGCCTGGATCTTTTTTCGTGCTCCTACTTTTGACGCGGCGGTCGCGATCCTGAGCCGCATCGCGTCGCTGACCGTTTCTTTTGCGAATATCTCGGGACCGCTGGCGCTGGTGCTGGCCATCGGCGTTGTGGCTCACTACACTCCGAAGAAATGGTTTGATTGGAGCCTGGACCTTTACGCGCGGGCTCCGTTTTACGCCCAAGCCGCCGCCTTGGCGCTGCTTACGCTGGGGTTGCAGAACGTTGTTGCGACGGGGGCCGCACCCTTCATCTACACGAAATTCTGACGATGGCAAACCGCATACCCATCCAAACCGCGCTTACGCTGGTGACCTTCGGCGGATTGCTGATGCTTCCGCAGGTCTTCACGCCGCTTAAGAACTTTAAGTCGCTCGAACCCAGGAAGGTGGCGACGGTTCTCGATTTTCCGTTGCGCCAGACAGCGGAGGACGCCGCCGCGGGGCCGCTCGCGTCGCCGGCCAATCTGAGTGAGATGCGCGCCAAGCGCCTGGTGGCCACCGCGCCGCGCAATCTGTCCGACCCTACGCGGGCCCTGGATCATTTCTACGAGGCGCTCCTGCGCGGGCAGGGGGTACACATTGTCCACTACGGCGATTCGCCCACCACGGCCGATCTGATCACAGCGGATGCGCGCTCGCTGTTCCAGCGGGAATTTGGCGATGGCGGAGTTGGCTTCGTCTTATTGGCGAGGCCGTGGGCCTGGTACGGACGCAGGGGCGTGGAGATGTCGGCTTCCAATTGGAAGATCGAAATTACCGGGGTGAACGAATCGCAGGATGGAAGAAATGGCCTGGGCGCGGTCAGCTTTCGCGGCGCCACCGGGGCGGCGGCTCATTGGAAACTGAAAGACCCCACGCATCGCAGCGTGGAAATTGCCTATATGAGCGAGCCCCAGGGTGGGGAATTCACATTGGAGGCCGATGGCCGCCTGCTGGGCACGGTACAAGCCAGTGGCGATCTCAGTGAGTCCGGATTTGCGTCGTTTGAAATACCCGCCGGGGCTGCCGCGATCGCTTTGCAGGTCACGCGCGGCTCGGTGCGGCTTTACGGCGCGGACTTCCGCAAGGGTTCGGGCGTGGTCTATAGCAGTCTGGGGATCAATGGCGCGAACGTGACGTTGCTCTCTAGTGCACTCAATCAAAGCCATTGGTTTGATCAGTTGCGCCACTATAAGCCGGATCTGGTGATCATTAATTACGGAACCAACGAGAGCGGCTTCCCGGGCTTTGTAGATGCCAACTGGAGCCGCGAGATGCGCAAGGCGGTGGCGCGAGTGCGCGCGGCGCTGCCGGACACGTCCATACTGTTGATGAGCCCGATGGACCGCGGCAAAAGGGCCACATCGGGAGAAATCGATACCCTGCCTTCGATTCCGCGCCTGGTTCAACTGGAATCCGGCATTGCCGCCGATTCCAACGCCGCCTTCTTCAATACCTTTGAAGCCATGGGCGGCCCGGGTACCATGGCCCGCTGGTACACGTCCGAGCCGCGGCTGGTGGGCGCGGATTATATCCACCCGCTGCCGGCGGGCGCCAAGATCGTCGGCGAGTTATTGTTCACGGCCTTGCGGCAGGGTTTCAATCAGTACAAGCTGCAGGAACTCAAGCCCAAACTGGCGGAGGTGCGGCAGCGGTGAAGATCCTGCCGATTGCCGTTCTCGCCGCGCTGGTGTGGTCCACCGCGGTGGTTCAGGCCGCGTCCAAGAAGCCGGGCAAGAAAATCGCACCGAAGAAGAGCGCGCCGCGCCGCACTGCTGCTTCCTCCACTCGCGGTTCCTCCACGCAAAAAGAAGCGCGGGAAGGCGTGGAACAGAAAATTGCCAAGGGCGCCAGTATTCCCATCGCGAATGCCCCCGGGCTGGTTCCATTCTTTGAGCAACTGTATCGGCAACAGAGGGGCGAGAGCGCCGGCCCCTTGCGGGTCCTTCATTACGGGGATTCCCACGTGGCGGCGGATGAATGGACGGCCGGCATCCGCGGTCATTTCAAGAACCTATTCGGTGATGGTGGCAGCGGGTATTCGCTCGCCGGACGGCCCTGGAAGAGTTACCGGCGCTTGGATGTAAGGTCCGGCTCCACGCGCGGCTGGCACAGTGACGGGCTGGTCGGGCGGGCGGGCGACGGCGCCTACGGATTGGGCGGCGTCAGCATGTCTTCGAAGGGGCCGCGCGAATCGGTTTACATTGTTGCCGAAGCGCCACAATTCGAACTGTTCTACCTCCGGCAGCCCGCCGGCGGCACGGTGCAGATCTACGACAACGGCGTGCCCGTCGAGCGCATTCCCACCGCCGGTGAAATGGGGCCTGGTTATTATCGCTACCAAGCCGACGAAGGCAGCCACAAACTGGAGGCGCGGACCCTGGACCGCGCGCCGGTGCGCTTGTTTGGCTGGGTTGCGGAAAGAACCCAAGGGATTACCTATGAGGCGCTGGGGATCAACGGCGCGGATGTGCCTCTGCTGCTCAAGTGGAATGAGGAAGTACTGCGGTCCAACTTGCAACATCGCAATCCCGCGCTGATCGTGCTCTCCTACGGAACCAATGAGGCGGGACAAAAGGGATGGACACTCGACAAATATCGCGACGTCTTTGCGCGTCTGATCCGCCGCTTCCGCCAGGCCGCGCCTTCCGCCACGATTCTGGTGATCGGCCCGCCCGACCGCGCTGTGCGGTCCCGGGGAAAAGAATGGACTCCGCTCGAGAATCTGGATCTGATTGTCGAAGCGCAACGGCAGGCGGCCGCCGCCGAGGGCTGCGCATTCTGGGATCAGCAGGCCAAGATGGGCGGTAAAGGTTCCATGCGCGAATGGATTCTGGCCGGGATGGCGCAAAACGATCGCGTGCACCTGACCCTGCCCGGGTACCGGATCATAGGCGACGCCGTGTTCCGGGACCTGATGAACGAGTACCGCGCTTTTGTGAAAACGCGGGAAGCGGTGGCCCAAACCGGTCCGCTTTATCAGGCGGCCGTGGCTGCGTCGCGCTAGCCCGGGCTAGCCTATTCCCAGGTCATCGACGCACTCGAGCGGCGTCCCGCAGCGCCGGCAGATAAGCGATGCACAGTCTCCGCACGCCAGAGGGTCGCTTACGGGTTCCTGGCAATGCGGGCAGTAAAATTCCGTGGGTCTCGTGGGTTGTGACGACGTGGGTTGCATACCGGCGGGCTGCATACTGTTAGACTAACCTCAGAACCTTGGCCGCGATGGTTACCCGCTGTTTTCCCGGCCGCCCGTCCGCTGCCGGCCCGCGCCGTGCCACGCGCATTATACTCTTGTGCGCGCTGGTCTGCGGAGCGCAATCTTGCGGTTCCTCGCGCGCTGTTCCAGGGGTCACGGACCAGCCCGCCATCGGCGTAGCCTACGTCGGACCAGCGGCCATGAATCTGCGCCAGGACTTGGCGGCGCGCTCGGCCAGTATCATCGAGGTGAAGCATGGCGACCGTTTGGATATCCTGGAAACGCGGAGGCGCCTGGTGCGTGTCCGCACGGCGGAAGGAATTGCAGGCTGGGTGGACGCCAATCTGTTGCTGAGCGCCGAGCAAATGGAACTACTGCGGCGTTTGGCGGAAGGAGCCCGCGACCTCCCTTCGCAAGGCTCGGCCACCGTCTTCGACCAGTTGAACGTACACACCGAACCCCACCGTTTTTCGCCGAGCTTTGCCCAGATTCCGGAAAACGGCTCGGTGGACGTGCTGGCGCATCGGGTTACGCCACGAGCGGCTTTCCGCTCGAAAACAGCCCTGGTTGCGCGGACCGCAGCGGCCGCGAAGACCACGAAAAAGGAATCCCGGAAGACCGCTGCCGCGTTGCTGCCACCTCCATCGTATGCGGCTGCCGTGCCGGATGATTGGGCGCGCATGTCGCGGCCCAGGGCCTCCGATCTTCCCGGTTACGCCGTCCCTGCAGCCGCTCCGCCTCCGCCGGCGGATGATTGGAATTTGGTGCGCACAACGGATGGCAAAGTGGGCTGGGTGTTGGCGCGCATGCTGTACATGGCGATTCCCGACGAAGTTGCCCAGTACGCCGAAGGGAAGCGCATTACGGCCTACCTGGCCATTGGCGAGGTCCAGGACGGGGACCAGTTGAAGCACAACTGGTTGTGGGCCACGGCAACGCCTGGTCTCAATCCGGGGGAGTTTGACGGTCTGCGCGTCTTCGTATGGAGCAAGACGCGGCATCGCTATGAGACGGCCTTCATCGAACGCAATCTGATCGGCTTCTATCCGCTGCAATTGGCCGAAGTTCCCGGCGGCGCACAGAAGGGATTCTCATTGCTGGCGCAGGACAAGGACGGTTTGGTCTACCAGCGTACATACGCGTTTAGCGGTTATCACGTGCGACTCATCGCAAGAACTCCGGCCTCGCGGCCCGGCACGATTCCGAGTTCCGGAAGCGCCCCGCTGACCGGAGCGGGCGGGCAGCCGGCGCCGACCGGCGGCTGGTGGCAAGAAGTGAGCGCCTGGCCGCGGAGCTGGTTCTCGCGGCGTTGAACTCCGGGCTAGGAACGCAGCAAGCGCTCGACCATCTCGGCGAGCATTTTGGGCAGGAACGGCTTTTGCAGGAATTCGACATTGGCGGCATCCGGCTGATAAGGGTAGCCGCTCGAGATAATGGCTCGCAGATGAGGGGCTCGCTCGCGAGCCCGCTTAATGAGGTCCGTGCCATTCATGCCGGGCAGCGTCAGATCCGTGATGATCAGTTGGTAGCCCGCGGGATCCGCATCCAACAAGGAGAGGGCCGCCTCGGGATGGACGCAGGCATCGACGAGATAGCCCAGCCGCTCCAAGTACTTCTTGAGCAGCTCCGCAAGAGCTGCCTCATCCTCCACCAACAATAGACGAGGAGCTGGCATGGAGGTTGACCAGGCTACCAAATGGATAGGGGAATGTTTCCCGGGCTAAACATAAGGCCCACGGCGACGCGAGATCCTTGCAGCCCGTAGTTACTATTACTAATCTGCTGGTCGCGATAATCGTAGCGGAAAGTGAGATGAGTGGCGCGCATCAGGTTGTAGGATGCTCCCCCGCCAACGGATGCCTGCGACGTCTTGCCGAACGACTGGGCAAATCCAGACAGGCTGTAATAACCACCGTCGACATTCAAACTCATTCGCCGGATACCGGAGTAGGAATACCCCGCCGCCGCAATCTCCTGGCGGGCGGTGGTGGAGAAGCCGTTCCCCGAAATCACGCCTCGGGTGTAGCTGAAGGTGAGGGCGGATCGTTGGAATTGCCGCCTCAAGTTGGCTGCCCCGCTGGGAATCGTATTCTTGACATAAGAAACGCCACTGACCGTCTGTCGTCCATACAGCGCCGCCAGAACCGGGCTCAGGGTGTACGAGAATGGACTCCGGGTTTCGGAAACGGCAATGCCGGCTTCTAAAAAAAACGACCACGCGCTTCCCCTGCCGGTGCTGAACGTGCCGTGGTAAGCGTTGGTATCGGATATCGTTCCGAAGGCGGGGAATTCGAAATGGGAGTATGTGTAATTCGCGCCAATGCTATTGGATCTGGAAACACTCCGGTTTACGCCCCCTGTTACGTCGTAGCCCCACGAACTGGTCAGGCCAACCGATTGCTTGCGGTCGTAAAGAAACCCGGACCCGCTCGCGGTGAACGAAATCTTGGAGGACTACAGCCAGGTCAAGGAAGCCGTCGACTGCAGGTAGTTGAAACGGCTGTCGAAGAACACGGCGGAACGGTTCAGCGCGCCGCCTAAATCGTTTGCGGCGCTGGCGCCGACTCCCGAATTGCCATACGCCAGAGTACCCACGGATTCCGCCAGCCTGAAAATGACGCGCCGGGAGCTTTGATACGTGTACTTTAGCGAAAGGGATTGATCGCTTCCGTTGTAGTAGGTGTTCTCGGTATAACGGCGGTACGCCCCGTGGTAATCCAAACCCAACTGCGATCGCTTGAAGTTATGGGTCCCATATGCGCCGCCGCTTACTTCAACCCCAACCAGGTTCTGGACGGGCGTCAGGTTCCCCTTGGCGTCGGTTGCCAGCGGGCGGAGGCTGTTATCGTAGACACCGGAAACGCCGGCAAAAAACCACAGGTCCACCTGCTGGCCGCCACGCGTGCCGACCTCAGGTACGCCCGGAGTCGAGACGCCAGGCCCTTGATACACGCCCACGTTGTTGTTCTGACTTCTGAGAAACGGCGTGTTGAGCGTCAGGAGCGCGACTGCGATGGTGGGCCTTAGGAACCTATTCCTGGTAACCCGCGTCAAATCCATGTGCAAGGGTATGTTCTCCCATTCGATAGGGCTGCCAATGATCCCTAATACGTCGAGTTTGACGCCTGGCGCTTGGCGTGTCAAGCGCTATAAAACAGGAGGGTAGAAGAATGTTTTGGCGTATACCGGTTGTCTTGAGTCTTCTTCCGGCGCTTTCCGCCGCCGATCTGCCTCTTTCCCAGGTGACGCTGTATAAACATGGCGTTGCGCATTTTGAACGCGTGGGCGAATTGAAGCCTGGAGAGACGGTCCGCTTTGACTTCAAACCGGACGACATGAACGACGTTCTCAAGTCCTTGACCGTCACCGACCGCGGCGGAGGGAGGATCAGCGGCGTCCGTTACGATTCGAGCGATCCGTTGGATAAACGCCTGGCGGAATTTCCGTTTCGCGTCGGGCAGGGATCCTCGCTCGCGGCGTTTCTGGATCAGATGAAGGGGGCGCGGATCGAGTTGAAGCTGGGCGCAGGCGCCGCCGCCGGCACGATCGTCAGCGCGCGCGTGGTACGGGATACCGATAAGGACCGGACGGCGGAACGCGAAGTCCTGGTGCTGCTGATGGATTCCGGCGATATCCAAAGCTTCGACCTAGGCGCGGCCAGCGCCGTTAGGTTGACCGATCCCAAACAGCAGAGCCAATTGGCGTCCTATCTGGCCATGCTGAACCTGACTCGCTCGCGCGACCGCCGCGGTGTCACCATCGACGCCACGGGTTCCGGCGCGCGCCAACTGACAGCCCGCTATATGACACCGGCGCCAGTGTGGAAATCGAGCTACCGGCTAATTTTCGGGGCCGCGGGCGAACCTGTGCTCGAAGGCTGGGCCATCGTGGACAACACATCAGGCGAGGACTGGAACAACGTGCGGCTATCCGTGGTGTCCGGCAAGCCGGTGTCGTTCATTACGAAACTGTATGAACCGCGTTACATACAGCGGCCACTTGCGGAACTGACGGAGAACCAGGCCGTCGCGCCGGTCGTATATCAGGGAGCCATGGACAGCGTAATGAACAAGGCGGCGCAGGCACCGCGCAATGGCCGGCAGGAACGGGACCTGGCGGAGGCGAAATTGGCGCTGGTCGCCGAGATGGCGCCATCCTCCTTCGCGTCCACGGCCTCCGGCCGCCAGGCCGGGGAACTATTCGAATACAGCTTCAGCTCTCCGGTGACCGTGAAACAGGGGGAATCGGCGATGCTGCCGTTTCTCCAACAGAAGATTGGCGCGCGAAAACTTTTGGTCTACGCCGAGAGCTACGGCTTGCATCCGCGCGATGCGGCGGAATTAACGAATAACACCGGCAAGACGCTGGATGGCGGCCCGGTCACCGTTTATGATGCTGGCGCCTATGCGGGCGAGGCGCTGGTGGAGACGCTTCCCATGGGCGACAAACGCCTGATCAGCTACGGGGTCGATCTGGGCACGCGGATCACAACGGCCTTCGATTCCTCACAGGCCGTGGTGCGCGAGATCCACTTCCGGCGCGGCGTCCTCACCACGCGTTCGGCGATTCAGGAAACCAAGACTTACACGATTAAGAACGTCGACGCCAAGGCCAAGACGCTGGTGATCGAGCAGGGCCAGCGCGCCGGTTACACCTTGCTGGACCGCAAGCCCACGGAAACCATTCCCAACGCCTACCGCTTCGAAGTGAAACTGGCGGCATCCGGGACGGAAACTTTCGCGGTTCGGGAAGAACGGGTCTTCGACCAGACGTTCCAGATCACCAGCCTGACGCCCGCCGTGCTCACCAGCTACGTTCAAAACAAGGCGCTAAGCGAAGCCGCGCGCAATCAACTGAACCAAATTGCCGGCAAGAAGCGCGAGATCGCCGACAATGACGCCGCGATTCGCCGCGCCGAAGAAGAAGTCGCGAGCCTGGCCCAGGACCAGAGCCGCCTGCGTAGCAATATCGAAAGCCTGAATCGCGTCAGTGGCCAGCAGGATCAGGTCCAACAATACGCGCGCCAACTGGCCACCACGGAAACACGGCTCGCGGGGCTGCGCGACACGCAGAGCGAACTGCGCAAGAAGAAGGCCACGCTGGATGGCGAGCTCAATTCGCTGATGGAGCGGACCGAGTTTTAGCCGGCAACTGGATTCCCTCGCCGTAGAGCGCGAAATCCGGAATCGTCACGGGCAGCTTTCCGGTGATGGGGATTTCGCCCAGGAGCGCCTTGACCACGGATACTTCCGAAGGCGTCACGGTGCTGAAGGCGGCTAAGTACGCCGCTGACTTCGGAAAGCTCCGCAGCAGGTAGGGATTGCCGAGCGTGACCAACGCGACGGGCGCCGGGCCCTCGGTCAACTTCTCAACGAATGGCCCCAGATTGCCGTTCAGCGTGGGATTCGTCGTGAACGTCGCGAAGACAATCGCAGGGCAGTTCCCAAGTTCGCCCGCGATGGCGTCCAGCGCCGCGCTGGACATGCTGCCGTCCACGAACACGACGCGCGCGTGAGGGGCGCGCTTGCGAAATTCCTCGGCCATGCGTTGTCCAAAACTCGAGATGCGTATGCCGGAAGAAATGACGGCACAACCTTGATCGGGCGCCGCGAGCGGTACCAGATTGCCGTCATTGCGCACCAGCGTGATCGCGCGATCCGCGACAGCTTGCGCGTGTTCCGCCTGCTCCGGCAGCTCCAAGCTATTGCTGACGGCGTCGAGATCCACCAGCTTGGTCTTGCTACTCAGTCCCACCCGCATCTTGGCCTCGAGTATGCGCAGCGCGCTCTGATCGATACGCTGGCGGGAAATTCGTCCACGCGTCACCGCTGCCATCACCGCGCGTATGGCCTCGGCGGGGTCCGGCGGCATCAGCAAGATATCCGCCCCAGCTTCGATCGCACGCACCGAGGCTTCGCCGGAACGGAACTGCTTGGCAAGTCCGGCCATATCCATTGCATCGGTGACGATAAGCCCCTGGAAATCCAGGTCTTCGCGCAGCAGTCCGGTCAACACGCGCGCGGAAACTGTCGCGGGAACGTCTTTGGGTTCGACGGACGGCACGGTCAGGTGCGCGGTCATCACGGCGTCCACTTGGTGCGCGATCGCGGTCCGGAACGGGACCAGCTCTACTTGATCCATGCGCTCCCGGCTGGCTTCCAGGCGAGGCAGATCCAGATGGCTGTCCACATTCGTGTCGCCGTGGCCCGGGAAATGTTTCGCCGTCACCAGCACTGGAGTTCTCGGGTCCGAGCGCGCGCCTTCGATGTAGGCGGCTACATGGCGGCCGACGGCCTCGGGGTTTTCTCCAAAAGAGCGGATATTGATCACGGGATTATCCGGATTGTTGTTGACGTCGGTGTCCGGCGCAAACAACCAATGAAATCCGAGAGCGCGCGCTTCGCGGGCGGTCGCCAGGCCCAGGTAGCGGGATTCTTCGATATCGCCGGCGGCTCCGTAGGCCATGCTGTGCGGGAACCGCGTTGTATCGCTGACGCGCATGGAGGCGCCGCGTTCGAAATCGCCGCCGACAATTAAGGGCACTTTCGAGAGCTTCTGCATCTGGTTCAAGAACAGCGCCACCGCATGCGGTTCCGCGTTGCGGACCAGTCCGTATTGCACGCGGTTGTTGACGATGATCCCGCCGATGTGGAGATCGCGGACCCAGCGCCGGAACTTCTCATAATCCTTCGATTGCGCGCCCGGAACATCGCCGTAAGCCACGCCCATCACCAACTGGGCGACGCGGTCCTGCAGGCTGAGCGAGCGCAGAAGATTCTGCGCCGCACGCCGCGCGGCATTTTGTGCGGACGCCGGCTTGGGTTTCGCCGGAGGCGCGGGCGCTCGCTGCGCCAGACACGATGCCGCGAGCCAGATCGCGACGGCGAAGCTGAGAAACGTCCGCATCGCCCTTAGGATAGCGTCAAGCGGGCGGCGCAGACGGCGGGGCAGAAGCAGCGGGTAGGGAGGCCGCCACGATCTGCGCGATGTCCAACAATTTCGGCGGAGCGCTGGATACCGCCGGCAGCGCGTCACGGAGCATGGAACTACAGAACGGGCAGGCGGCTCCGACGGTCTCCGCTCCTGTTGCCACCAGTTCTTTCGCGCGCGCATGGCTCACGCGATCCCCGCTTTCCTCGCCCAGGAACATCAGCCCTCCGCCGGCGCCGCAGCAGAAACTGCGCTCGCGCGAGCGTTCCGGGTTCACGACTTCGCCGAAGCGCGCGAGAACTTGCCGCGGCTCGTCCAGCGTTCCCCGATAACGGCTTAAATAACAGGGGTCGTGATACACGATCTTGCCGCCGTCTTGTTGTGGCAGTTTGTCGCGATGGCGGGCCATGAACTCGCTGTGATGTTCAATCTCTGGCTCGAGTCCGAATTCAGTCCAATCCTTGGAAATTGTGCGGACGCAGTGCGGGCAGATCGAGACGATCTTAGTTACCTTCGCCTGTCGTAGCGCATCCAGGTTGTGTTCGGCGAGCTGCTGGAATACGAGATCGTTGCCCAACCGCCGCGCCGGGTCGCCCGTGCATTTCTCTTTTTTCAGGACGCCAAAGCTGGTGCCGAGGTGAGTCATCACGCGTGCGAAGGAAGTAATGATTTCCCGGCCTTGCGGATCATAGCTGCCCATGCAGCCCAGCCACAGGCAGTATTCCTGCGTGCCGTCGAAGATGGGGAACTGCTGCTTCTGGATAAATGTGTCCCGCTCCAACGCGCTGAAGCCGAGGGCGTTTCCAGTGCGCTCCAGGGCCAGGAATAGCTTGGTGCCGTAGTCGTCTTCCCACTTGCCCGTGTTTACCGCTCCGCGCCGCAGTCCGACGATGATCGGTAAGTGCTCGATCCCCACCGGGCACTGGTATTCGCAAGCTCCACATGTGGTGCACTGGAATGCCGCTTCCTGCGAGAGGTATTTACCCAACAGCGGCTCTTCCGAGCGCGCGCCGAATTCATTCAAGTAGCTGCGTACACCCAACGCGATTTCCTTGGGATCAAGAATCTTACCGGTATTGGCGGCGGGACAGTGCTCCGTGCAGCGGCCGCATTCGACGCACGAGTACGCTTGCAGCGCCGCGAGCCGCGTCAAATCCTTGCCGGCATCCAGTCCAAAGTCGTCGTCGCCTGCCAGCGGTGGAATCCGCGAAAAACCGCCGCGCGAGAGAAACACCGTGACCGGGCTCAGGATCAGGTGCAAATGTTTCGTGCGCGGGATGAGCGGCAAGAAGATCAACAGGGCCAGCGTGTGCGCCCACCAAAGCGGTTTGGTGTCGCCCGCCCAGAACGTGAGTAGATAGCTGGCCATCAGCGCGAAGATCAGTGCCGCGATGACGCCCGATTCCAGCGATACCCGTGACCCCAGCCAGCGCGGGCGGATCACAAAGCGGCGCATGAACAAGCCCAGAATGGAAACCGATACCGCCGCGCCGAATACGGCGGCGAGAGAGAAGTACGCTTTCCCGGGCCAGCTCGCGCGCGAGAGGAAGGGCAGCCCGATGCCGGTGGCCAAATGATTCAGAGTGACCAGCGCGAAGGCGCAGAATCCCCAAAAGACCAACGCGTGAGCGATCCCCGGCAAGGGGCGCTCGCGAATTACTTTGCTTTGCAAGAGGACTTCCGAAACAAAATCCCGGATGCGCCGGGCAACCGGCTGGAGGTGGAAATCGGCGTCCGGTTTGGCTTCGCGAATCTTTGCCACCACCTTGCCAAAGCGCAGCCAGAACCGCCAGATCGAAACGGCAAGCAGAAGCAGAAAGAGGCTGATTTCCTGAGTGGACAAGACGGGCACTCATCAAAATGTAGCACCGAAAGGGGGCGGCGAACGCTAGAATGTTACGAGATGGTACATCTCATTTCGGGGGCGGCGGGTTTCATCGGCTCGCATCTTTGTGATCGTTTGGTGGCCGGCGGCCAGACCGTGATCGGGTTCGACAATCTGATTACCGGTTCGCGGCGCAATTTGGTTCAGTTGGAAGGGCATGCCCGTTTCCGCTTCGTGGAGTACGACGCGACCCAACCGATTGTTTTCCCGGAAAAATTTGATCACGTCTGGCACCTGGCGTCGCTGGCGAGTCCCAAGGAGTATCTGGCCCATCCCATTGAGACGCTGGAATCCGGTTCCACGGCGACACGCAACATGCTGGAGATCGCCCGCCGCGACGGTGCGCGCTTTCTGTTGACTTCCACCTCGGAGTGCTACGGCGATCCGCTGGAGCATCCGCAGGTGGAAACTTACTGGGGTAACGTGAATCCGGTAGGGCTGCGCTCCTGCTACGACGAGAGCAAGCGGTACGCGGAGGCATTGACGATGGCCTATCACCGCTTCCACGGTGTGCGCACCAATATCGCCCGCATCTTCAATACCTATGGCCCGCGGATGGCTCTCAAAGACGGCCGTGTCGTGCCCGCGTTCCTGGACCAGGCGCTGCACGGCGAGCCGCTGACCATATTTGGCGACGGCACGCAGACCCGGAGCTTCTGTTACGTTTCCGATCTGGTGGAGGGCCTGGTGCGCCTGGCCTCCTCGGAAGAGCGCTACCCCGTGAATCTGGGAAATCCCGTCGAACTGACGATACTGGAATTTGCCGAATGCATCCAACGGCTGATGGATTTAAAGCTCCCGTTCGTGGCGGAGCCGCTGCCCGAGGACGACCCGCAGAAACGGCGCCCGGATATATCCAAGGCTAAACGGGTACTCCGATGGGAGCCGAAGGTGCCTCTGGAGCACGGGTTGCGGGAAACCCTTTCCTATTTCCAGTCGGTGGTTACTCCGGCCTGAGGGCCTAATCTCCCGCAAGAGCTTCTGACATTTGCCGGAGTTTCTTTTGATACGCGTCGTCGTCGACTCCCACGGCCCAATCGATGACGCCGGCCACCGCCACGAGGGACACATTCCGGGATTCTCCGCTTTCCTGAACTGCGTAGATGCCAGATAAGCTTTGTGTCGCCGCGCGTGACAGACCCATAGCCGCCGATGCCGGTACTTCAAGGATCGCCGCGAAGCTGTTTTCCTCCCAACGTCCGATCATGGCTTTTTCGCCGAGCATTTCACTCAAACGTTTCACCAGCAATCCCAGGCAGGCCTTGACGATGGCGCCGGAATACCGTGCGTGTAGTTGTTTGAGATTACGGACGTATACCAGCAAGAGGCAAAATCCACGCTCGGCCGCGGCGAGTTCAGCGATGCGGGAATCCAGCTTCTCCCGAATCCAAACCCCCGTGGCGTGATCGACCAGGTGAGCACGGCGCTCCATATCCACCTGCTTGTGCAGCACGCGGATCTCATCCCGCATTTGCGCGACTGCCGCCTTATGGCTGCGCTGCATCACGGCAATGCTGTCGGAAATCGAATCCGCAACGTTGCGGATCCCCGCGCGGACCCCGTTCAGGTCCGTGAACTGGGAGACCACGTCCAGGCGGACGAGCGTTTCCTTAATCTGCGCCTCATGGTCGGAATCGCTAGCCGTCACGCTCTCGGCGAACTGCTGGACGGCCTCGCTTGCGGTTCGGATTTCGGCGCGCAGGCATTCTAGTTCGCCCGCGGCCTTTGCGCGGTAATCCCGCAACTCTCCGCGGAAACTGGCCTGAATTGCCCGCCATGCCTCCGGACTGTCCGCGGACACGACCTGCCGTTGCAACGCTTGCAGGTGCGCGCGGAACTCATCGGCATTTGCCGGATTGATTTCAACCACGTAATCCGCCGTGGAGCGGACCCCCTGGCCGTAAGCATCGCTGACAGCATGAAGCAATCCCTCCATGCGGTCCAGTTCATTCGTCGCCGTGCGGATGGAAATCAAGAATTCAGCCTCCGAACTGGCTCATCGGCGGCGGAAGGGCTACTGTGAGTGGAACCTCGCGCCCGCGAAGCTGACCACGCTGGCGTCGTCGATGTTCCACTGTTGGTAGTGCAGCAGCTTGCCGCGCGCTTGCGGAACGGCCTTTAGGAAAGTGTAGATGGGTGCGGAACCGCACCAATTCAGATCGTCATGGCCTTCCTGCACGAGTTCCCAAAATCCCCGCGCATCCCCGGATTCCATACGTTCGATGCGGGCCCGGTCGCGCCGCTCCACGCTGGCCATCCCGTCCTGGCCGGCAATCGCGGTCATCTGGTCGCCGTAACGGCGGCCTTTGTGCGCCATGTCCACGCCAAGAACCCAGACTAGGCGCTTCTGCTCGCGAGCGGCGATATCGCCCAATGTGCCCAAAATACGACGGACGTCTTCGTCGTCTTCCGGCAGCCCGCCTTCGTAAATGCTCTTCCCATAGGAACCGCACAGCACCGGCAGAATGCGGATGTTCGGCCCGAACAGGTGCTGCAAGAAAACCACCTGAAATTCGACGGAGTGCTCGATCGCGTGGCAGTAATCTTCCATGACGGCCGCACTCCCCAAGCCGCGTTCCAGCTCATCGACCAATCCCGCGTCGGTCAGGGCCTCCCCATATGGCGTAATAAACGGCTTCCGGGTCAGCCCCAGCCGCGACGACTGGCCGTAATGCGACGTTCCAAGGATGACGAAAGTGCGATCGGCATCGGCGGGCGACAGCGCCGAATACGCCGCGCGGTAAGCATCCACGCCGCCGAACGGGCTCACGTGCGGAGCGGCAATCGCTAACACCCGGCCTTCCTGGGAAGGCGTCTCCGGTCTGTCACTGAGATTTTGCCCCAGGAGATATTGTTCCAGCGTCTCGCGCAGTTCCCCGGCGTCTTCGGGATAGCCAGCTCCGGCGTGCGCCGGGACGCGAATCGGCGCGGCCGCAAAGGCGGTTTCGCACAGAACCCGGCGCTCCATGTACGTTTCGTCTTCCAGAAAGTGGGCCTGGCTGAGCGCTGTTGTAAGATGGGTCTCGATATCGCCCGCATTGAGATCGCCGGTAATACGCACCAGGTGGGCGCGCAAATCCAACCCGCTGTGCTGTCCGTCGAAGAATTCCAGGCACTCAATCAATGCGGGCGGGATCACCAGCGTGGTGTCGGAAAACTGCAAAGGATCGCGGATCATCAATCCCGGCTGTTCTTCCAAGGGCGACGGGGCAAAATCCAGATTCATTCGCAGACGGGGCAGCATGAGAGGAACCCTTAGCATACAACGCCCGCCGGAACCGGGCACACTAGAATTGAAGGAACTCCGTGTCTCATTTAAACGTGCCGCCCCCGAGTGTTTTGATCTTAGACGAGTACCGCGCGCGCGCCGGGCGCTGGCAGGCCGAACTGACGTCGGCGGAGCGGCTCTCGCGCCAGTTGGGAAACGCCCGTTTGGCCACCGGTCTGGCAGCGGTCGCGATTGCGGCCCTCGCCATCGGCGCCGGATGGATCTCCCCGTGGTGGCTGGCCGCTCCGCTGGTTGCATTCATCGCCTTGGCTGTCAAGCACGATGGCGTGGACAAGACCCGCGAAAACGCCGCGCGCGCCACTGCGTACTACCAGAAGGCGCTGTCTCGTGTCGAACACCAGTGGATCGGCAAAGGGCATCAGGGAGAAGCGTTCCGCGATTCCCGCCATCTCTATGCCGACGACTTGGACGTCTTGGGTGCAGGCTCGCTGTTCGAGCTGTTGTCGACCGCGCGTACCGCCGCCGGAGAGCGCGTTCTCGCCGGTTGGTTGCTCGCTCCCGGCGAGCCCCCGGCGGTTCGCGAGCGGCAAGCCGCGGTCGCTGAGCTGCGGGAGCGCCTCGACCTGCGGGAAGAGATCGCACTGATGGGCGAGGACATGCGCGCCGCCATTGACGACCAGGCGATGCGCCAATGGGGCGAACTGCCGCCGGTGCGTTTCTTCGCGGGAGCGCGCTGGGTGGCGCTGGCGCTGGCCTGCGCCGCGGTGATCACCTTTGCGTTGTTCTTCACCCAAGTTTTGAGCGCGCGGCCGCTTCTGATCATATTGCTCGGAGAAATGATGCTGGGCATGGCCGTCCGGCCGGGCGTGCAAAGAGTCCTGGCTTCCGTATCGACGCCCTCGAGGGAATTGAAATTGTTGGGGCTGCTGCTGGCGCGGTTGGAAATGGAATCGTTCGCCTCGCCGCATCTGCAGCGGCTGACGCACGCGTTGGACCAACACGGTTTGACAGCCTCGGCCGAGATCCGGCGTCTGGAACGGCTGGTCGATTACCTGGATTCGGCGCGCAATCAGTTCTTCCGGCTCATCGCCGCGCCCCTGGTTTGGATCTCGCAGTTCGCCATGGCCATCGAAGCCTGGCGTGGGGAGTGCGGCACGCACATCGGGGAGTGGATCGCGATCGTGGGCGAATTTGAGGCGCTGTGCTGCCTCGCCTGCTTCGCTTATGAGCGCCCCGATGCCGTGTTCCCCGAATTGGTGGAAGCCGAAAATGGCGCGCCCTTTTTCGACGGCGAAAATGTCCGCCATCCGTTGATCGATCCCGCGCGCGCGGTGGGGAACGGCGTGCAGCTTTCTGGAGCAGCCTGCTCGTTGTGGATCGTCAGCGGCTCCAACATGTCCGGCAAGAGCACGCTGCTGCGCGCGGTGGGATTGAATACCGTGCTGGCCTGGGCGGGCGCGCCGGTGTGCTGCTCGCGCTTGCGTGTTTCGCCTCTGCGTGTCGGCGCTTCCATCCGCGTGAACGACTCGTTGGCGGACCACAAGTCGCGCTTTTACGCCGAGATCAGCCGCCTTCGCGATATCGTCGAGTTGGCGCGCGGCGGCCAGCCTACGTTGTTCCTGGTCGATGAATTACTGAGCGGCACCAACTCGCATGACCGCCGCATCGGCGCGGCGGCTGTGGTTCGCGGGTTAGTCGAGGGCGGAGCCATGGGTCTGGTGACCACGCATGATCTCGCGCTGGCGGAAATCACCGGCCCCTTGGGTGAACGCGCCCGCAACGTTCACTTTGAGGATCACATCGAGAACGGTGAGATTCGTTTCGACTACTGCCTGCGTCCCGGCGTGGTCGAGCGCAGCAATGCACTCGAACTCATGCGCGCGGTGGGATTAGACGTATAGTCAAGAAGGAGTACCCGAATGCAGAAGATGACGGACGCGGAGATCAGCGCGAAACTGGACGGCACGGCTGGATGGAGCTTGCGCAACGGCAAACTGCATCGCGAATACAAGTTTTCCGATTTCAAACACGCCATCGAATTCATGATGAGTGCGGTTCCCGGTGTCGACAAAATGAACCACCACCCGGAATGGGCGAACGTCTATAACCGGGTCACGGTGGATTTGGTTACGCACGACGCCGGGGGCATCACGCAACTTGACTTCGATTTGGCCGCGCTGCTCGAAGAGGGGGCGCGGAAAGTTCTCTAGAACGGTATGAAGCTGTTTTGGCTGGCCATCAGTCTGGTAAGTGCCGCGGCGGCGCAGGAGACGTTCCCCGCTTCCGCCACGCTCGACTCCGTGGTGGATACAGCTGTCCGCGATGGTCTGATTCCTGGCGCTGTTCTGGTCGTCGGCCATGAAGGCAAGATCGTCCATCGCAAGGCCTACGGCAGCCGTGCCCTGGCGCCCACGCGCGAGGCCATGACCGTGGATACGATCTTCGATGTTGCGTCTCTCACCAAAGTGACCGCCACCACGCCCGCGCTGATGAAGTTGTTTGAGGAAGGCAAGCTCCGCGTCAATGATCCTGTAACTGCCTATCTACCGGAGTTTCAGGGCGGGCATAGCGACATCACGGTTCGCGATCTGCTGACGCATTTCTCGGGCCTGCGTCCGGATCTCGATCTGGTGCCCACCTGGAGCGGCTACGATACCGGCATCCGCCGGGCTCTGCAAGAAAAATCGGTATCGCCTCCGGGAACCCGCTTCGTCTATAGCGACATAAATTTTGAACTGCTGGGGGAAATCGTGCGCCGCCTGAGTGGCAAGGCGCTGGACGTTTACGCCCGCGAAGCGGTCTACGCGCCGCTGGGAATGAACGAGACTGGCTTCCATCCCGCGGCTTCGCTTCGCCCGCGCATCGCTCCCACGGAAATTGACGCATCCACGGGTCAGCCTTTGCGCGGCGTCGTGCACGACCCCACTGCGCGTTACATGGGCGGCGTCGCGGGACATGCGGGCCTGTTCTCCACGGCCGGCGATCTCGCCAAATACGCCCAAATGCTCGCCGATAACGGCGGAAAGCTCTTCTCCCCGCCCACGGTGAAGAAGTTTACGGCGCCGAACTCTCCGCCGGATCAGCCCATTCTGCGCGGACTCGGCTGGGACATCGACTCCGGTTTTTCGGCTCCCCGCGGCGAGTTGTTCCCCATCGGTTCGTTTGGACACACGGGCTTCACCGGCACTTCTCTTTGGATAGATCCCGGCTCGAAGACCTACGTGATTCTCTTGACGAACTCGGTGCATCCCAAAGGCGGCAAGAATCTGAATCCGCTGCGCTCGAAAATCGCGACCGTGGTGGCCGCGGCTTTAGGCGTTGCCGGCAACGCGAGTACGCCATCGTATGAAACGCTCACTGCCGCCGGCATCCGGCGCATGTCCGCTCCCAACCATCAGGTGCTGACGGGGCTTGACGTGCTCGCGGCGGAAAACTTCGCGGCGCTGCGGGGAAAGCGGATTGGGCTGATCACCAATCACACCGGTTTGGATCGCGACGGAAAGCGTAACATCGACGCGATGCGCGCGGCGGGCGTACAAGTCACGGCCCTGTTTTCGCCCGAACATGGAATTGCGGGCAAAGACGACCGTCCCGATGTCGCCGACGGAAAAGACGCTACGACCGGCCTGCCCATTTGGAGCCTTTACGCCAATGGCCGTTACCGTTCCACGCCCGCGATGTTGAGCGGCGTCGACGCGCTGGTTTTCGATATGCAGGACGCGGGCGCGCGTTTCTATACCTATTCGTGCACGCTGCTATCGGCCCTGGAAGAAGCCGCCAGAACCAAGAAGCCGTTCTATGTTCTCGACCGCCCCAATCCGGTGACCGGCGTGCATGTCGAGGGTCCTGTGCTCGACGCCGATCTGCATAGCTTTGTCGGATGCGCTGCCTTGCCCGTGCGCCACGGACTCACGCTGGGCGAAATCGCGGCGATGGAGAACGCGGAACGCAAGTGGGGCGCCGATCTTCATGTGATCAAGATGAAGAACTGGCAGCGCGGAGACTGGTTCGACTCCACTGGTTTAACGTGGACCGATCCCTCGCCCAACATGCGGAGTTTGAACGCCGCCGCGCTCTATCCTGGCCTGGCTCTGCTCGAAGCCGCGCCCAATTATTCCGTCGGGCGGGGCACCGATGCGCCCTTTGAGCAGATTGGCGCCGATTGGATCCGTGGCCCCGAGCTGGCCCAGTTTCTTAACAATTGGGTCCTGCCCGGTGTGCGCGTTTACGCCACGCGCTTTCAACCCTCCGCGGGTCCCTTTGCCGGGAAGATGATCGAGGGCGTGCGCTTCGTCGTCGTGAACCGCGAACAGTTGAATGCGGCGCGCGTCGGCCTGGACCTCGCATACGCCTTACAGCGGCTGTATCCCGGCAAGATCAATTTCGAGGCTTGCCGCTTTTTGATTGGTAGCCGAGAGGTTGTGGAGGCCCTGAAGTCCGGTGTGGCTCCTGGGCAAATCGAGGAGCGAGTCCGCCAGCAAGCACAGGAATATGAGCAGCGGCGGGTACCATTCCTGCTGTACTGATCTGCCGAATGGCAGAGTCGCCCCACGCCGCCCAATATTTTTTTGCAGACCGGTAACCCTTCGGCCGCTGAAAGCGTTCTACTAGTTAATTAAATCCCCGTTACGACAAGCGGGCGCTCTCACCCCTTTTCACCCAGAAAAGCGCCCGCTTTTTTCTTGTCCGAAGATTAATCCAGGCCGTCGGCCAGCGCCGAGCTCAGGTAGCGCTCGCCGGAATCCGGCAGAATAACCACGATCAGTTTGCCCTTCATTTCCGGTTCGTGGGCCAACTTTACGGCCGCTGCCACGGCCGCCCCGCAGGAGATCCCGCAGAGCAGGCCTTCTTCCCTGGCCAGGCGGCGCGCCATCTCGAAAGATTCTTCATCGCTCACCTTTTCGACGCGGTCCACCATCTTGAGGTCCAGGGTTCCCGGTATGAAACCTGCGCCGATTCCCTGGATGCCGTGCGGCCCCGGTTCCGGCACCTTCCCGGCCAGCGTCTGGCTGATCACGGCGCTGCCCTGTGGCTCCACACCGACAGATAGAATCGGTTTCTTCTTTTCGAGCTTGATGTAGCGCGAAATCCCGCTGATGGTGCCGCCCGTGCCGATGCCGGCGACTAGGACGTCCACCTTGCCCTGGGTGTCGTCCCAGATCTCGGGGCCCGTGGTCTTGAAATGGATCTCGGGATTCGCTGGATTTTGAAACTGTTGCAGCAGCACCCACCGCTTGGGCTCCGCCGCCACCATCTGTTCGGCCCGTTCGATGGAGGCGCCCATGCCCAGGGCTCCGTCGGTGAGGATGATTTTCGCGCCCAGCATCTTGAGTACCTTGCGGCGCTCCAGCGACATGGTCTCCGGCATCAGCAGCGTCACCGGATAGCCGCGCGCGGCGCCCACGAAGGCCAGCGCGATGCCCGTGTTGCCGCTGGTAGGCTCGATCAGTTCCTTGCCCGGCTTCAGTATCCCGCGGCGCTCCGCGTCCCAGATCATCGCCGCGCCAATGCGGCACTTCACCGAGTAGGCCGGATTGCGGCCCTCCACCTTGGCGACCACCGTGGCCTGCGCGCCATCGGTCACACGGTTGAGACGCACCAGCGGCGTGCGCCCGATGCTGAAGGAGTTGTCGGGGAAGATCATCAGATCTCCCAGTTTGCCACGTAACGGGCCTGGGATTTTTGCCAGCGGCGCGCCATTTCGGCGAACGTAGTGTGGTCGATAATCGCCGCCACGGCCGCATCCACCTGATTCCAAATATCGTGGAACGGATCGGCCGCCGAACGCTTGGCCTTTTTACCCTCTTCGATGAACCGCAGGACTTCGCCCACGGTGAGCTCACTGGCCGGCCGCGCCAGACGGTAGCCGCCTTCGGCGCCCCGGCGGGATTCGACAAAACCGCCCTGCTTCAGGCTGGCCAGAATCAGTTCCAAAAATTTTTGCGGGATTTTTTGGCGGCGCGCCACATCGGCGATCTTCACCGGTTCATTGGTAGGCTGCAGCGCCAGGTCCAGCACAGCACGCAGCGCGTATTCGCTCTTGACGGAGATCTTCATTCGGAAGGCCAGCTAACTAAGGACAGATACTAACTAGCGATTGTAGGGGTTAGCGGAGGAGTGTGTAAAGTTGGCGCTATCCATCCCTGGGCTAACCGACGCGCTAACCCCGCACACGGATCTTGTCTTCATCCACCACAACGAGCTTCCCCGTGAGGTCTTCTTTGCCTAGCTTGGCCAAGCACCGATCGAGAGCCACTTGGATCGAGGCCTCTGCCGGTGGGTGGAGGCGCAGCCAGATGACGCCAGGAGTTCTTTCGGTTGGGTACCGCACTATGTTTCCAAAGTCGGCGTCTAACGTTACCCGCCCGCTACTGATAGCCGCGGAACGGACAACAGAATCATGCGCTCCGGACAAACCAATCTCCAGCACCGCAACAGCATCGTTGCCGTTGTGGCGCAAGCGCTCCGCGTGGCGCGGGGATAGATTCTCGTCCAGGAGAAACGTCACGCTTCGGTCAGTACGACTTCCTCACCAGCGAGCGCCGCGGCGTATTCCAGGCACGACAGCAGGTCCTCCTTGGTGAGTTGAGGATAAGCTGCCAGCAATTGCCCGGAGTCCTCTCCCGCGGCCATCTTCTGTAACAGAAGGTACACGGGAATGCGGGTTCCCTTGATGCAGGGTTTCCCCATCATGACCTCGGATCTCGCTTCAATGCGCGCGGGAAGCTTCATACCGCTAACCTAGCACAGACTTCCGCCGCGGAAGCCGCCCTCAACGTGAACAGCAGATCAGTGCCCCTCCGCTTCCAGGAACCGCTCCGCTTCGATCGCCGCCATGCAGCCGGCCCCGGCCGCCGTGATCGCCTGCCGGTAGACCCGGTCCTGCACGTCACCGGCGTGGAACACGCCCGTGATATTGGTGCGCGCGCCGCCCTTGGTGAGGATATAGCCGTCGGGGTCGAGGTCAATCTGCCCCACGAAGGGCTTGGTGTTCGGTACGTGCCCGATCGCCAGAAAAAACCCGTCCACTTCCTGATCCCACGCGCGGCCGCTTTTCAGGTCGCGCAGCTTCACGCCGGTCACCAGGTTCCGCGACACATCGTAAACGTCATCGACCACGGTGTTCAGCAGGAACTTGACCTTTGGATTCGCGCGCGCGCGGTCCAGCATGATCTTGGAGGCGCGGAACTCTTCCCTGCGGTGAACCAGCGTGACCTCGCGCCCGAAGCGGGTCAGAAAAGTGGCCTCTTCCATGGCGGAATCGCCGCCGCCGATCACCATGACCTTGCGATCGCGATAGAACGCCCCGTCGCAGGTCGCGCACGAGCTGACTCCATGCCCGATCAGCTTTTGCTCATTGGGCAGCCCCAGCCAGCGCGCCGAGGCGCCCGAGGCGATAATCAGCGTCCGGCATTCCTGCCACTCGCCGTCGATGTTCAGGCGGAAGGGGCGCTGGGAGAGATCGGCCTCGCCCACCGAGCCATAAATATACTCGGCGCCGAACCTTTCGGCCTGCTTCTGCATGTTCATCACCAGGTCGGGGCCGTTGATGCCGTCGGGAAAGCCGGGAAAATTCTCGACTTCGGTGGTGAGCGAAAGCTGGCCTCCGGGCTCATGCCCGATGATAACCAGCGGATTCAGACCGGCTCTCGCCGTATAAATAGCCGCCGTATTTCCGGCGCAGCCGGACCCAAGAATGATAACGTTTCGCACGATTTTAACTATGGTAGCAGGGAGCTCAAAACCACAGCGAGATCAGCCGGTTTGCAGCGAAGGAAAAAACGTAGGCGAAGAGGGTCATGTAAACGAACTGGATCACCGGCCAGGTCCAGCCGCCGGTCTCGCGGCGCACCACGGCCAGCGTGGACATGCACTGCATGGCGAAGGCGAAAAATACCAGGAGCGCCGCGGCGCCTCCCGGCGTCAGCTCATGCCGCAGCGCCGATTGCAAGTTCATGGATTCCGATGTGCCTTCGATTCCGTAGAGCGTGCCCAGCGTGCCCACGATCACCTCGCGGGCCGCCAGCGACGTGATCAAGCCGATGCCGATTTTCCAGTTGAAGCCCAGGGGTTGGATCACCGGCTCCACCGCGTGCCCGACCATGCCCGCGTAACTGTTCCCGATTTCGGGAGCCTTGCCATTCTCCAGCGGCAGATTCGAAAGCACCCACAGCACCACCGACACCGCCAGAATCACGGTTCCCGCCCGCCGCAGGAAAACCCGCGAACGGTCGATCAGCCGCAGCGCCAGCGACTGCACGGTGGGCCAGCGGTAGGGGGGCATCTCCAGCACGAACGGCGCCCGCGTGCTCTTGAGTACTGTCGACTTCAGCAGACGAGCCGTGACGATCGCCGCCAGGAATCCGATCACGTACAGTCCCAGGAGAGCTGCCGCGCGCGTGCCGAAGAAGATTCCCAGCAGCGGTTTTTCCGGGATGAACGCCGCGATCACCAGCGTATACACCGGCAGGCGCGCTGAACACGTCATGAACGGAGCAATCAGAATCGTAGCGGTGCGGTCGCGCTTGTTTTCAATGGTCCGCGCGGCCATAATGGCGGGCACCGCGCACGCGTAAGCCGAAAGCAACGGAATGAAGCTCTTGCCTTGCAAGCCGATTTTCGCCATGGTGCGGTCGGCGATCAGTGCCGCGCGCGCCAGGTAGCCGGAGTCTTCCAGAATCCCGATAAACAGGAACAGCAGCAGGATCTGCGGCAGGAACACAATCACCGAGCCCACGCCGCTCCAGATGCCGTCCACGATCAGCGAGCGGAGCGGGGAATCCGGCATGGTTGCCTCGATCCATCTCCCGGAGGCCTCAATCGCCGCTTGCACCGCGTCCATCAACGGCCGCGCGCCCGCGAAAATAGTCTGGAACACGCCGATGATCACTAGCAGAAAAACCACTAGCCCGGTCACCGGATGCAGAAAGACGCCATCCAAACGGCGGGTCCACACGGGTGGCGCGGGTGCTCTGTATTTGGTGCGCCGGCCGATATTAGCAGCCCAATCGCGAATCTTGGGTACGTTCTGAAGAACCGGTAGTTCCACCAATGGTGGCCGCGGCAGCTGCTGCAAAGTCGCGCCGGAGAGGAACTCGGTAATCTTTTCGATCCCGCTGCCCCGCGACGCGCTGATCAGTGCTACGGGCGTGCCGAGCTGCTTGGATAATTCCGCCGGGTCCACTTCGCCGCCTCGGCCGTGCAGGTCGTCGGCCATGTTGAGAACCACCAGCGTCGGCAAACCCAAGCCCAGAATCGGCGCAGCCAGGGACAAATGACGGCTCAGGTTGGTGGAATCCAGGATCAGAATGACCGCGTCTGGCTTGGGCAGGCCTTCCATGGTTCCGGCCAGGACGTCGTGCGTGACCTTTTCGTCTTCGGTGCGTGGATGCAGGCTGTAGACACCCGGCAGATCTACCAGATAAATTTCACGGTGGTGATCCAGGCGCGCCCGCCCCATGCGGTGTTCCACCGTGACGCCCGGGAAGTTCGCCACCTTCTGGCGCAATCCCGTGAGGCGGTTGAACAGCGTCGACTTGCCGGAGTTCGGCGGCCCGACGATGGCCACGATATGTTGCTTGCCGGCAGCGGGCGGCTGCGGCAAAGTCGCGGTGGGTGCGCCGTGGCAGTCGTCCATGAGGTCCTTACATCCTAACGCAAGATCAAGTGAACCGCAGTCTCCCGGCGCAAGGCGACTTCGGACCCGTCCACTTGAAAAACTCGCGGATCGCCGCCCGGCGCCGAGTGCGCCCGCGTGATGCTATGTCCGGGGAGAAACCCAAGTTCCATCAGCCGCTGGGCGTCGTCCTCGGGCAGATCGATGCGATCCAGGGTGCCGGATTCGCCCCGCTTCAATGCGGTGAGGCTGCGCGCGCCGCCATGCGCGTGACTCTGCTGCTTGTTGACAACGGCTTGCATCCTGTAATCAGTATGCACAAGTGGTGGATCAGATTCAAGCAACTCAGTTGCAACTGGTCGCGGACGCTACCCGCCGATCGAGTACATCGGGCGGGGCGGGGGGACGAACTTAGCGGTGTTGATCTGGTGGCCGATCCACTTGGATTTCACGGATGCCCGCACGGCTTCGGCGATGGCCTCGTCCGGACTGCCGTCGCGCAGAAGAGTGCGGATGTCGGTCTCCTCGACGGCGAACAGGCAATAGCGGAAGTGGCCGTCGGCGGTCAGGCGGATGCGGTTGCAGTTCAGGCAGAACGGCTTGCTGACGGAGGCGATGAAGCCCACCCGTCCCTTGCCATCCGCGAATTCGAATTCCGTCGCGGGCGCGCGGGGGTCCTGGTCTTGGATTACGTTCAGCGGCCCAATCTCGCGGGTGAGCATCCCGAGCATTTCGTCGGTCAACAGCACCTTGCCGTGATCCCAAATCCCCTGGGCGTCCAGGGGCATGAACTCGATGTAGCGGATTTCAATGCCGCGCTCGCGCCCGAAACGGGCCAGGGGGACGATGTCGGGTTCCACCAGATTCTTGACTGCCACGGCGTTGATCTTGACCGTCGTGAAACCCACGCGCTGGGCTTCGTCGATTCCGCGCATCACGCGGTCGAAGTCGTCGCGGCGGGTGATCAATTGGAAGCGTTCCCGGTCGAGCGTGTCGAGGTGCACGTTCAACCGGCGCAGCCCCGCATCGTAGAGCGTCTGGGCCTGTTCGGCGAGCAGCACGCCATTGGTGGTCAGCGCCATGTCCTGGATGCCTTCGATGGCGCCGAGCCTCTGCACCAACTTGGCGAGACCCTTGCGCAGCAGCGGCTCACCGCCGGTAAGGCGCAACTTGCGGACGCCCAACGTTACGGCGATGCGCACGAAGCGCTCGATTTCTTCGAAGTTCAGGATTTCCTCGCGCGGCTGGAACTTGACGCCCTCCTCCGGCATGCAATAGAAGCAGCGGATATTACAGCGGTCCGTAACGCTGATGCGCAGGTTATCGTGGACGCGGTCGAAAGTGTCGATCAGTGGCTTCATTGGACGGCCAACATGCGCTCGATGGGCAGCCGGGCGCGGGACATGATCTCGGGCGTTACTTCCACGCGTGGCTCCAGGTTGCGCAACGCATCGCGCACCTTCTCCAGTGTATTGCGTTTCATGTACGGACACTCGCTGCAATTGCACTGCTCATTGGCGACGAAATAGAACTTCTTGTGGGGCGCCAGCTTTTCGAGCGAATAGCGCACGCCGCTTTCGGTCATGACGATGAACTCCGGCGCGTCCTGCGCGGCGCACCAATCCACGATGGCCGAAGTCGAGCCGATGAAATCCGCCATCGCCAGAACGTCGCCCGGGCATTCCGGATGCGCGGCCACCAGCGCCTGCGGATGCTGCATGCGGGCTTGGCTCACGCGCCGCGCGGGAAACGTCGCGTGCACGATGCAGGCTCCAGGCCAGATTTTCATATTGTCGCGTCCGGTCTGCCGCTTTACGTAGTTGCCCAGATTGATATCCGGCAGGAACATGACCGGCGTGCCGGCGGGGATGGAGTTGACGATCTTCACGGCGTTACGCGACGTGCACAGAATATCACTTTCCGCCTTCACTTCCACCGACGTGTTGATGTAGGAAACGATCGTATATTCGGGGTTTTGCCGTTTCCAGGCCTGCAAATCCTCCACCCGGCAGCTATCCACCAGGCTGCAGCCGGCGTCCCGGTCGGGGACGACCACGGTTCTTTCGGGGTTCAGCACCTTGGCGGTTTCGGCCATGAACCACACTCCGCAGAAGGCGATCACGTCGCCCTGGAAGTCGCGTGCCTGCCGTGCCAGCTCCAGGCTATCTCCCACGGCATCAGCAAGTTCCTGGATTTCTGGATCCTGGTAATGGTGCGCCAATAAGACGGCTTTGCGGCTCCGTTTTAGGTCGGTGATTTCTTCGGTGATGGTGGGAGCGGAAACCATGGGGGAGTCTTCACTTCTATTGTACCGCTTCGCGGTTCAAGCGCCGGGTCAGAAGGCCAAGCGCGATGGTCAACAGCGCCGCCAAGGCCAGCAAATACCACATGTGGGCCCGCAGCCACGGTCCCGAGTCTACTCCGAGTTGCACTCCCAGGTACGCCAGCGCCAGATACCGCGGCACTCTCGCGGCGAGCAGCACCAACAGGAAGCGCAGGCGCGGAACTCCCAAGGCCACGGCGCAGGCGGCGAATATTTTGAGCGGCAGAATCGGGATCGGCAAAAGCGCCGGGATAAACACCGTGATCAGGCCGTAGCGCAGGAACCATGCCCGGAAGCGCTGCCCGCGGCCCGAAGATGTGTATTTCGTAAGTAATCTTTCGCCGCCGCGATGCACGACTTCAAAAAAAAAGATGCTTCCGGCTAGCGATCCGGCGATGGCGAAGAAGGCTGAAAGCACGGCGCTCTCAGGCCTGGCTGCCGCCATGAACAGAAGCAGGAAATCCGTTCCCCCCGGGTTGGGGATGCCCACGGACTCCACCAGCGACAGAATCAGTACCCCCAAGGGCCCAAGTTCTTTCAATACTTCCAGAAAATGATGCATCCGCTATCCGGCCACGCCCCCGATCATCTCCAGCAGCCGCGCTTCATCGATGACGGCGACGCCCAGTTCGCGGGCCTTGTCGAGCTTGGAGCCGGCTTCCTCTCCCGCCACGACATAATTTGTTTTCTTGCTCAAGGAGGCGGGAACTTTGCCGCCTGCGGCTTCGATGCGCTGCTTGGCGTCGTCGCGCGAGAGGTTGGGAAGCGTTCCGGTAAGCACGAATGTGAGCCCCGCGAGGGGTCCTCCTTCACGCTTCTTGATCTCATGCGTGAAGCGGAAGCCCTCGCACCGAAGCGCGTCGATCAATTTGTGATTGTGCGGCTCGGCGAAAAACTTGTGGATACTGTGCGCGACCTTGGGGCCCACTTCATCGGCTTGCTGTAATTCGTCTTCCGTGGAGGAGGCGATCTTGTCCAGATCGCCAAACGTCCCGGCAAGCAGTAGCGCCGTGCGCTCGCCGACAAAGGAAATCCCCAACCCGTTCAGGATGCGCGGCAAAGGCGCGTTGCGCGAGCGGGCGATGTTGGCCAGCAGCTTTTCCGCCGACTTCTCGCCCATGCGCTCCAGGTTCACCAGATCGTCGAACTTCAGCCTGTAAACGTCGGCGACGTTCTTGACCAGTCCGCGGTCCACCAGTTGATCCACCAGCGCCTCGCCCATGCCGTCGATGTCCATGACGCCGCGCGCGGCCCAATGCAGGATGGATTCCTTGAGCCGCGCTGGGCAATTAACGTTGATACAGCGGCTGGCTGCCTCTCCCTCGGCGCGCACGATTTCTCCGCCACAGACCGGGCATTGCTTGGGCATCTCAACCGGATGCCGATGCTCACCTTGCCTTACAACTCGAACAATTTTTGGGATGACGTCGCCGGCCCGCTCGACCAGAACCGTATCGCCGATCCGCACTCCCAGACGCTCGATTTCGTCTTCATTGTGCAGAGTGGCCCGTGAAACCATCACGCCGCTAATACTGACCGGACGCAGGTGCGCCACGGGCGTCAGCACTCCGGTCCGTCCCACCTGCACTTCGATACTTTCGATCACCGTTTCCTCCTGGCGCGGCGGAAACTTGTAGGCGATGGCCCAGCGCGGAGCCTTCGCGGTCCAGCCCAGGCGCTGCTGCTGGGTAACGGAATCTACTTTGCACACCACGCCGTCGATTTCGTAGGGCAGGGAATCGCGCTTCTCCTCCCACTCTTTGCAGAACGCGACCAGCGCCTCGATATCAGAACAACTGTGCCATTGGGTACCGACGCGGAAGCCCATTTCTTGGAGTTGCCGCAGAGTTTCCGTCTGCGTGGCCGGAAGGGGCATCAGGACGTAGGCAAAATATTCCAGGCGGCGCGACGCTGTAATCGCCGGATCCAGCACGCGCAGCGATCCCGCCGCCGCGTTGCGCGGATTGGCAAACACCGGCAGGCCCTCGGCGGCGCGATCTTCATTCAGCTTCTCGAACGCTTTCTTGGTGAACACCACTTCACCGCGTACTTCGGCGGCCCCGGTACGCAATGGAATCGAACGAATTGTGCGCGCATTTTCGGTGACGTCTTCGCCGGTGGTGCCGTCGCCGCGCGTGAGGGCTTGCGCCAGCTTGCCGTCCCGGTAATGCACCGCCAACGACAACCCGTCGAACTTCAACTCGGCCACGTAGCGGAACTCTTCGCCGTCTCCGAGAAGACCGCGCACGCGGCGGTCGAAATCGCGCAGTTCGGCTTCGTTCAGGGCATTATCCAGGCTGAGCATTGGCGAAGAATGCCGGACCTTGACGAATCCCTCGCGCGGCTTGCCGCCGACGCGCTGGGTCGGGGAATCTTCGGTGATGAGTTCCGGGTGCGCGTCTTCGAGAACCTTCAACTCGCGCATCATGGAATCGTACTCGGCGTCGGTGATTTCCGGCGCGTCGAGCACGTAATACAAGTGCTCGTGGCGGCGCAGTTGCTCGCGCAGTTGCTCGATTTGTTTGGAGATGGAACTCACCGGGGCGCTATACTCAAGAAATCGCGAACTATCAGCAGCCCGTTCTGATCTACAATCCCGCCGCGGGCAAGATCCGGCGGGCTCCCGCTCGCATTCTCCAACGTACCATTCATGCTCTGAAAAGCCTAGGCATTACTCCCACGCCTTTGTCCACCGATGCGGCTGGTCACGCCACCCAGTTGACCCGCGACGCAGTGGCGGGCGGCGCGGATCTGGTGCTGGTGCTCGGCGGCGACGGAACCATTAACGAAGCGGCGAACGGTTTAATCCCGTCGCGGGTTCCCTTAGGGATACTGCCCGGGGGCACGGCCAACGTATTGTGTAACGAGTTGGAATTCGGGAACCGGATCGAGCGCGCGGTGGAGCGCCTGGGTAGCTGCGCCGAACGCCGGATTGCCGCCGGCCGCGTGTGCGGCGCGAGTGAGCCCCGTTATTTCTTGATGATGGGCGGAGTGGGTCTGGACGCCACGATCGTGTTCAAGGTGAATCCGCGCTGGAAGGCCAAGGCCGGAAAGCTGGCCTACTGGGCCGCGGGGTTTCCCCAGTTCTTTCGCTCCGTCGGGCAATTTCAGGTGCGCGTGAACGGCGAACAACGGCAATGCGGATTCGTGCTGGCTTCGCGCGTGCGCAATTACGGCGGAGACATGCAGATCGCTGGAGGCGCATCGCTGTTGAGCGGCGATTTCGAAGTCGTGTTGTTCCACGGGTCCAACCCGATTCGTTACTCGGCCTATATGGCAGCCGTGCTTCTGCGTCAAGTGCAGTCCATGCCGGGAGTGCGAACGTTGCGAGCCAAGCAAATCGAATTTTCAGGCGATGCCCATGTGCAGTTTGACGGTGAGTACGGTGGCGGCTTGCCTGCCAGCTTTGAAATCGTTCCGGACGCCTTGACGCTCCTGGTGCCTCCCGCCTACCGCTGAGTCATGGAAAACGTCACACACACGCTTATCGGACTGATGCTCGCCCGCACGGGGCTGGAGAAGACCACGCCGCGCGGCGCCGCGATGATGATGCTGGCGGCGAACGTGCCGGATATCGACGGCATTTACTATTTCGTGGATGCGCAGCGCTACGTTGAGTACCACCGCACCTACACGCACACACTGCTGTTCATGCCCGTGATGGCTCTGTTGCCGATGCTGCTGGTGCGCGCGAAGTTCTCCTGGTGTTCTTATGCGGCGGCGATGATCGCCGTGTTGAGCCACTTGATCGTGGATTGGGTCACGTTTTACGGTATCCCGATGCTGCTGCCGTTTTCGGACCACCGGTTCCGGCTGGATATCGTGCGCCTCTACGATCTGTGGATTGCGGTGATTTTGATCGGCGCTCTGGCTGCGACCGCGGTGTTTGAGGTTGCCCGTATCGGAAAGCCCGGCGCCGCCCGGCGTGGGTTCGCTTGGGGCAGTTTGCTGCTGTTCCTGGCTTTCGGTTGCGGGCGTTTGCTCGCGCGGCAACGCGCGGTGGAGACGTTGTCGGCTCATTCCTACGAAGGAGCGCGTCCGCTGCGGGTCACGGCGCTGCCGGACCCGGTACATCCGCTGGTCTGGCGCGGCATTGTGGAAGGCGATGGGTTCACCGCGTTGACGCCAGTGGATCTCACGCGCGAATTCGATCCCGGCGCCGCGCGGCTGTATCACTCCGCGCCCCGCAGTCCAGCGCTGGAGGCAGCACTGGCGACACGCCCCTTCCAGGTTTTCACGAAGTTCTCGCAGGTGCCTTTCGCTACGGAGGCGCGGGTGCCCGAAGGCATCTTCGTGCAATTAACCGATCTGCGTTTCGGCACGCCGGAGGCTCCGGGTTTCGTGACCGTTTCGGCTCTCGTCGATCCTAACGGTAAAGTCTTGCGCGCGGGGTTCGGCCGTTAGACCAAAAATGGGTTAGCCCAGGAAGTCAAACAGAGTAGAGCGCGGCAGCCTGGCCCGGGATTCGAGCGCGGCCTGCTGCTGCGTCTGGCTTTGCGTCATTTCGAGAATCGCCTCGGTGAGGTCGGCGTCCTCCAGATTGCTGAGCTGGTTGGCGAGTTGCACCTGCAGCGTCTTGCCGAAATCCACCGCCGCGGCGATCTTGTTCTGTGCGTTTCCGTATTGAGCGAGCTGGGTGTTGAGATAACCGCCCACTTTCGATAGAGCGTTGACCGCTGTCTGGATCGCCGTCATATCGTTGTTCCTGAATGCCGTGCTCAGATTTTGCACGGCGGCGAATACATTGGTGGTGGGATCGGCGGAATCGAAAATCTGCTGCGCGGTAAGCGCGATCGGGAACGTGGTTCCGTTGGGATGCTGGACCAGCCGCGTCGAATTCGATCCCAGGTACGCGCTGAGCGGAACTGCTTGTCCGGGCGTGTAGGTATAGGGAATCTGCTGATCGCTATCGCCCGTGAAGATGTAGCGGCCTTCGACGGTGGTATCCGCCAGTCCCACAAGCTGCTGCAACAGGCTATCGAGCTGCTGGGCGAGTACCGCGCGTCCTTCGGCGGTCTGCGTGTCGGTATCGCCCTGGGCGCCGAGCGTCTGTACCTGGTCGAATACCTGCACGGCACTCTGCAACGCCTGCTCGCCCGCATCGACTTCCGATTTCACGCGGCCCAGGTTGGTAAGAATCTGCTGTGTGGTATTCACGTTGGCGCGCGCCGCCAGAATCAGCGGGACGGCCGCCGGCGCGTCGGACACTTGCGTGACCTTGAGCCCGGTCGAGATCTGCCGTTGGGCCCGGCCCATACGGTCCCCGATACGGTTCAAGGTGTCCAGGAATCGCTGAGCCGCGGGATCAAGACTGGATAACATGGCGTCTCCTATGCAGTGAGCTCCTACGGAATGAGGTTGATGACGGTCCGCGTCAAATCGTCGAGTACGGTGACCAGCTTGCCCACGGCCTGATAACTCTGCTGGAACTGCATCAGTTTCACGGCCTCGGCGTCGAGTGAAATACCGCTCACCTGTGCGCGCTGCTGTTGGGTTTGCGTCAACAGATCCTTTTGGGCTTCGCGGTCCTGCCGGGCGTTGAATACGGCGCGGCCCACCTGGCTGCCCAGGTTTCCGTACGCCTGGATGAACGTGGAGCCGTTGATGGCCGGCTGCCCGGCGAGCTGGGCGATGGCGATGGCGTTGCCGTTGCCGCCTGGGGCGCCCACGCTGGCCGCCGCAATCTGGTCCGGCGTGATGCCGGTGACCGCGAGACTTGCCGCGACGCCATTCGCTACCGAATAGGTGAATAAGTTCGCCGCCGGCACGCCTCCGTTCAGGTCGACTCCCAGCGCGAGCGCGGCATTGACGGTATCCGCGAAGACTTGGGCGAGGTTGTTCAGAGTGGCGAGATATCCCGGCAGAATGGTGTTGGTTTCTTCGAGCAGCGCGCCCAGCGAGCCCCCGGTGTTGGCGAGTTGCCCGGTGATGTCACTGCCCTGGCTGTCCCGGATCACCACCTGCCCTCCCGAAAAATCGGCGGCGGCGGCATAAACTTTATCTCCGATCACCAGCGGTGTCTGCCCACCCAGATAGATGCTGACCGTGCCGTCGGCGGATCGCAGCGCGGAGTAGTTCACAACCTGCGAAAGATTTTCCAGCGCCGCGTGCAGACGGGCGTCCAGGCCGGCATCCTGGGCGGCGTCCGAACCGCCCCGGAAATGCCGGTTGATGGCGGCGATTTCGCTGGCAGCTTGAGTGATGACCTCAACCGATGAGCGGATCTGGGTGTCCAGATCGTTCGACACCTGGGTGATCCCCAGCGCATTCTCCCGAAAGGCCTGGGCGGCGCTGGATGCCGCGTCAATCACCTGCTGGCGTTCGGTCAGGTTGTTCGGATTGACGCCCAGTTGCGAAAAACTATCGAAGAACCGGCTCAGAGTGCCGGGAACGCCGGATTTTCCCGTCAGATCGAACAGCGGCTCAATGCGGGACAGGTCAGCCGCCTTCTGTTGAGATGCTCCCAGTTGTTCCTGCTGGTAGCGCACCGCGCGTTCCAGAAATTGGGACCGCGCGCTCAACAGCGGGCCGGCCAGCAGGCCGCCAATCAAGTGCGCCGCGGGATTGAACGCCTCCGCCAGCAGGCTCTGATCCTGCCGGACATAGCCGGGCGTGTTGGCGTTGGTGATGTTGTTTTGGATGACGCTGAAGACGCGCCCATACACCTGCAGCGCGCCGGAGGCGTTGAACAGCGATGTAAATAGGCCGCCCATGCTTCAACCTTTCACCGAAAGCGAGCCAGGCGCGGCGAGAGGCACCGGATCGCCCGTAGCTGTGTAAGACATGGCCGTGTAACCGGCCGCGGTCGCGGCCAGCACCTTGGCCCATCCCTGGTAGAACTCCGCGCTGCGTTGCACCAGCCGGCGGATCACTCCCAGTTCGAATCGCAAGGCGATCAGCTCTTTTTTCAATGCGGGCTTCAGTTCCGCCTGGAGGTCCGGCGTGGGTTCGCTCGCCCGCAGGCAGGCGATGGCTTCCTCGAGCGCTGGAATGCATTGCTCCACTTCCTCAGGCGAGGAAGAGAGCACCTGGGTGCGCACCGCCGCCAGGCGCCCGCGGGCACGCTTGACCTGGGTCAGCATGGCTATCGCTTCCGCGCGCCGCTGCTGGTGGACTCGTGGATGATGGCCGACGCGGTAGCCTCCGCGTCAACCTTATAGCTCCCCGCTGCGTGGGCACGCGCGAGGTGCTCGATTTTGGCTTGCCGCTCCGGCGACTCAGCAGCCAGCGAACGCAGGCTGCGCACCAGTTCCGACAAATGGACGTCGTCACCGGAGCTGCCTGCTGCCGCGCCCGCGGATGAACTGGCGGCTGCGGCCACCGCCGATCGCTCGGCCGCCTTCGCGCGCGCCGTCTCGCTCGCATGAGCCGCTCCGGTTGCGCCTGCCGGGGAAAGATTGGGATCGTTGACCTTCATGATTTGTTCGTTAAGGGCATCCCGCCCCTGGGTTTAATATCGTCCAGCCCGGCTTGAATATGAGCCCCCCGGCGCATTTCGCGAGCTAGGGTCATCCCGATGCCTCTGTACTCCTGGACTGCGCGTATTTCCGGCTAACCAGCCTCCCCGTTTTCCTGATCCATGAAGCAATAGCAAATCATGTGGCAAATAATATGATGCGCGTCCTCGATGCGCCCCATGTGGGGTTCCGGCACGTGAATGTTCAGTTCCGCGAGCTGGCCCAGCTTGCCGCCGTCGCGGCCCGTGAGTGCCATGGTCCGGCAGCCGAGTTCCTTGGCGTATTCCATGGCCCGCACCACGTTGGGAGAATTTCCGGAGCCGCTGATGGCCATGTACACATCCCCTGGCTGCGCGAAGTTCTTGAGCTCTTCGACCAGGGCGTCGGCGTAGCTCAGGTCATTGGAATACGCCGTCAGCGTGGGTAGATTCTGGCCCAGGGCAACAATGCGGAAGCGCGCTGGCTGGCCCATGCTCGCGCCCTTCACCATGTCGCAGACGAAGTGAGCGGCGGTCGCGGCGCTGCCTCCATTTCCGGAGACGAAAAGCGCACGGTTCGCGCTACGGGCCTCCTTCATCCATGCGATGGCTTGCGCCACCAGCTCGGTGTCGATGGTCGCAATCGTGGACAGGAGTTTTTCGCGATACCAGGCGGGAAACTGCATATACTCCCCAATTGTATCTCTGGCTGGCGGCCGGAATGGAATGGGCCAACATCAGTAGCGTCCGGCTATAAGTCGAGCAGATTCAACTGCTTGAAAATTGCGTCTGATTTTTCTTGGGAATGTACTCGTCCGAAGGCGTGTAAAATGGGCACTTCCTCGAACAGAGTGAGGCTGAGCACCTGTAGGATTTCGTGAAGGC
>SHUD01000016.1 GCA_009697505.1 Bryobacterales bacterium | reverse complement strand
ACCGCTCCGACGACTGTTCCTTTCTTGCGAACCAAAACCAGAAAACCTCCTTCGGCCAGCCGTAGAGGTGCAACGGGGTGAATAGACGAAACCGGACAGATCACGTGTGAACAAAACCGGACAGATTGACTTACTACCGACAGGGGGGGCTGGTTTTGAAGGGAACAGGGATTATATTCAAGTATGCCGAATAGGGAATCGATCCCGAAACCTCACGGGAGCAGCTTGATGCCGATTTCGGCGGCGTAGAGCATGGTGCGGTCGTTATCGCGTTTCGCCCACTTCTCCAGGGTCTTGACGCTGCGCTCCACGCGCGCGTTAAAAACTTCCTTGCCGTTGGCGATCACCTTGACTGGCTGCTTGAAATCGAACACGTAGGGTGACAGCAACAGCGTGAACGCCGTCACGCCTTTCGTGGTCGCCTCGACGGTGTTGCCGGTGCGGACCAGATCCACGCGGCCGGAACCTTTGGCTTTCTCAAACAACTGATTCACGACCAGCGAAATCAGCTGGCTCCCCGGCGGCTTCATCAGGTTCAGGTCTTCCAACTCTCTGGGCTCGCCGCGGGCGCTTCCGAACTCGTCGATCACCAGCCAGTGGGCGCGGTTGTGTTTCTGGTCCGCCGCCTCCCACGTCAAGCGCGCGGGATGTGGATCACGGGGATGCCCGGCGACGAACTTCTCGAAGGGCTCCTTCATTTCCGGCCACCAGGCGGTATTGTGCTCGCCCTGTTCCTCGGGATGGTAGTCGATCTCGACGCCATTTTGTTTGAAGTGCCGCGTGAAAGGTTCGGTGCGCCGGGTGGGGTACAGGCGGTCGTTGCCGCCGTTGACGACGAACAGCGGTTTGTTGCGCAAGTTGTTAGGGAAAATGTGGCCGTCGTCGATGTCCGGACTGGAGAGCACCATGACGAAGCCGTTGAGCGGCAGGAAACTGGCCCACGCCGTGGTATCGCGCATGGCGATGTAGTAGGCGCCCGTCGCGCCGTCGGAGACTCCGGCAATCACCACGCGGTTCTCGTCGATGTTATAGGTCTTCTTCAGGGCGTCAAGAATCGCGTTCAGATTGAGGACCTGGTCGTCGTCCCACCAGGGCGCGTCGCGCCAAGCATAAGGGAGGACGTAAATCTGTTCGGCGGGTCCGGCCAGTGGCCCGATTTCTCCATTCCCCCGCGGCTGGTTGTTGGGACGGCCGCCGACGCCTCCGTGCAACTGAAAGCGGACCTGATAGCGCTTTGCCGGATCGTAATTGGCGGGGATGTTGACCGCGAAATTATGATCGACGCCATCCGATGTGCGGTTGCTCATCATAATGACGCCGGTCTTCTGCGCCGTGTAGGTGGGGCCTTGCTTGAGCTTTTTGTAAACGTCGTCGAAACTCTGAGCGTGGGCTTGCGATGCCAGCAGAGCGAGGGCCAACAGAATTCGCTTCATGGGCGTCATTGTACACCCGTGAAGAAACGTAGAAATTACGACTTGCGGGCGCCGCGCACGGTGCCCTTGAGCTTCGACTGGCGGCGCTTGGCGGCCTTGCGCTTGGGCTTGGTGATAAGGAAAGTTCCACTGCCCTTATTTTCGGCCTGATAGAGATTGTCTTTTGCCATGAGGAGCTTTCAGTATAGCGCAGACTGCCGTATGGCCAGTTGCGTCTATAAGCGCGGTCGATATAATAGGCTGAGGTGGTGGATAGGATGCAACGTATGCTTCACAAACAGATGATGTTAGGCTCGACCGCCCTGGCGCTGGCGGCGTTGTTTTGCCCGGCTCCGGGATGGGCGCAGACCAAGAATGGCGAGTGGCGCAGCTATGGTGGCGATGTCGCCAACACGCGCTTCTCCGGCCTTGACCAGATCAACGCCTCGAATTTCAACAAGCTCGAAGTCGCCTGGAGTTTCAAGACCACGAACATGGGCCCGCGTCCGGAATACAACCTGGAAGGCACGCCTCTGATGGCCAACGGTGTGATCTACGCCACGGCGGGCAGCCGCAGGTCGGTGGTCGCGCTGGATGCCGCCACCGGCGAAATGTTGTGGATGCATAACGAGAACGAAGGCCCGCGGGGGCGCTCGGCTCCGCGCCAGCTCTCCGGCCGTGGACTTTCCTACTGGACCGACGGCCGCGAGGAGCGCGTCATCTACGTAACTCCTGGCTACCGCATGATCTCTCTGAACGCCAAGACCGGCGCGATGATCCCCAGCTTTGGAACCAATGGCGTGGTGGATTTGAAGCAGAACGACGACCAGGAAATCGACCTGATAAACGGTGAGGTTGGGTTGCACACCACACCGACAGTCGCCGGCGACGTGGTCATCGTCGGCGCGGCGCACCGCTCCGGCGGCGTGCCCCGCAGCAAGAAGAATATCAAAGGCTACGTGCGCGGTTTTGACGTGCGCACCGGCAAGCGGCTGTGGATCTTCCATACTATTCCCAAACCCGGCGAATTCGGCTACAACACCTGGGAGAGCGATTCAGCCGACTACACCGGCAACACCGGCGCCTGGGGCCAGATCAGCGTGGACGAGCAGTTGGGCATGGTTTACATCCCCGTGGAGACGCCCACCGGCGACTACTACGGTGGGCACCGCCCCGGCGCGGGATTGTTCGGCGAGAGCATCGTGGCCGTCGATCTGAAGACCGGCGCGCGCAAGTGGCACTACCAACTGGTGCACCACGGCATCTGGGATTTCGATATTCCGTGCGCTCCCATGCTGGTGGATTTGACGGTCAATGGCCGCGCGGTGCAGGCGCTGGCGCAGCCGACCAAGCAAGCGTGGCTGTATATGTTCGACCGGGTCACCGGCCAACCGATTTTCCCGATTGAAGAGAGGCCCGTCGAACAATCCAACGTTCCCAATGAGAAAACCGCTCCGACGCAGCCCTTCGTGACCAAGCCGCCGCCGTATGACCGGCAGGGCTTCTCGCTGGAAGATCTGATTAATTTCACTCCGGAGTTGAACGCACAGGCCCGCGAGATCCTGAAAAAGTACAAAATCGGACCCATCTTCACGCCTCCGGTAGTCAGCAAGATGGAAGGACCGCTGGCGACGCTGGCACTGGCCACGGCGGGCGGCGGCACGGTGTGGGCCGGTGGATCGCTCGACCCTGAAACCGGCATCGCGTACCTGTATTCGCGCAAGCAGATGGCCAGCCTGGGGATGGTGGCCACCGATCCCAAGCTCACGGACTTCGCATACGTACAGGGACTGGCCACTTCTGGAGCCCGCAGCGCCGGCGGCGCCGGTAGCGATGGCTCGGCCGTCCCCGGCGTGTCCGGGGCGGCATCGCCTACCAGCGTGCAAGGCCTGCCCCTGTACAAGCCGCCTTACGGGCAGATCACCGCAATCGACATGAATAAGGGCGAGATCCTGTGGCAGGTTCCGCACGGGGAGACACCCGACGACGTTCGCAACCACCCCGCGCTCAAAGGTCTCAATATTCCGCGCACTGGACGCGGCGGAGTTGTCGGCACGCTGGTGACGAAGTCTCTCATCGTCGCGGGCGAACCGGGCACCATCACGATGCCGGATGGCAAGAAGGGCTCGTACCTGCGGGCCTATGACAAGAAGACCGGCAAGGATGCCGGTGCGATTGCGATGCCCGCCGGACAAACCGGGTCCCCCATGACCTACATGCTCAACGGCAAGCAGTACATCATCGTGGCGATTGGCGCGGCTGGTTATCCGGCTGAGTACGTCGCGTACCGGCTGGCGGAGTAAAATCGGAGTCCGTGGCTACGGATTCCCGAAATACTTACGACGCGATCATCATAGGCGGCGGTCACAACGGCTTAGTGACTGCCGCCTATTTGTCTAAGGCCGGTCGCCGCGTGCTGGTGCTCGAAGCCCGCGAATTGGTCGGAGGCTGCGCGGTCACCGAAGAGATCTGGCCGGGTTATCGTGTATCGACAGCGTCGTATCTATCGAGCCTCATGCAGGAAAAGGTCGTGCGCGAGTTGGAACTGGAGCGCTACGGCTACACGGTGGACGCCAAAGATCCGGCCTTCTTTTCGCCGTTTCCGGATGGCCGCCACTTGTTCATGTGGCAGGACCGCGCGAAAACGCTGGCCGAGATCGCCAACTTTTCCCAGCGCGACGCCGAAGTGTATCCGCGTTACGAAGCGCATCTGGAGCGCCTGGCAGTGGTGGTCGAGTCGTTGTTGCTGACAACACCACCGGAGTTTCCACCGAACGGCATCGGGGACTTCATTGAGTACTTGAAGCTACTGGGGCGAATGCGCGGCCTGTCGCGCGCCGAACTCGTCGGACTGGTCAAAGTATTCACGCAGAGCGCGGCGACTTTTCTGGACGAGTGGTTCGAGTCCGAAGAGATCAAAGTCACGCTGGCAACCGATGGCGTGATCGGAGCCAACGGAGGCCCGCGCTCTCCGGGAACCGCGTACATCCTTTTGCACCACTGCATGGGCGGCGTGAACGGACACCGTGGCCTGTGGGGCTTCGTGCGCGGAGGCATGGGCGCGGTTTCAAACGCGATCGCGGACTCGGCGCGCGCGCAGGGCGCGGAGATCCGCACGAAGGCGCGCGTGGCCAAGATCCTGGTAAAGAACGGGCGGGCCGATGGCGTCGTGCTGGAAAGCGGTGATGAGATTCGAGCGAACATCGTCGCCAGCAATCTCGATCCCAAACAGACGTTTTTGCGTTTGTTAGAGGAGCGCGAGCTGCCCGCCGATTTCGTCGCCGGCATCCGCCGCTTTCGCTCCGAGGGCACGTCGCTGAAGATGAATCTGGCGCTGAGTGGGCTGCCGGAGTTCACGGCGTTTCCCGGCGCTCCCGGACCGCAGCACAAAGCCACCATGCATCTTTGCCCGTCCATCGAATATGTGGAGAGGGCCTGGGACGACGCCAAGTACGGGCGGCCGTCGCGATCTCCGCTCATCGAGATGACCATTCCGACCATGTACGACGCGGCGCTCGCACCGGCGGGCCGTCACATCATGGGGATTTTCTTGCAGTATGCGCCGTACACACTTAAAGGAACCGATTGGGACGCCGAGCGCGAGCCCTACGCGGATCGCGTGATCGAAGTGATCGAACAGTACTGCCCAAATATCCGGACGATTGTCGAGGAACGGCAGACCCTGACGCCGCTGGACTTGGAACACCGCTTCGGGATCACCGGCGGCAATATCTTCCACGGCGAAATGTCACTGGACCAGATGTTCGTGCTGCGGCCGCTGGCCGGCTGGGCGAAGTATCGCACGCCCATCGCGGGATTATACCTGTGCGGCTCCGGTGCGCATCCGGGCGGAGGGGTGATGGGCGCGCCGGGTCACAACGCGGCGCGCGAGATTCTCAAGGACGCGTAGCGCGGCGGAAGTGAGTCGCCTCGCCCCCGCCGCCGGAACTTACTGTTCGTTGCCGCCGAACTGAACGCGGTAACCAAACGGATCGTTCAGATGGAAGCTGGCCTCGGGCTTGCCCTCGACCTTGATGCCGCGCTTCTTCAATTCCGGAATCACGTTGTTCTTCACCTTGTCCCAATCGGCCAGGGTGTAGGCGATGTGATCGTAGAGCGGGAATGGCGGCCGTTCGCGAACAATCAGGATGTTGTTGCCGAAGGTCAGGCGGCACTGCTTGCCATCGTCTCTGCTGACCTTCATGCCAAACAGGTCCACGTAGAAATCACGGGCTTTTTTGTAATCGGGAACCGAATACGACACGTGATTGAACGCGGTCGCGGTGAACGCGCTGGGGGCCGCCGCGGCGGGTTGCGCGGTGCTGCCTACAACCGTTGCGGCGGTAGCCGTCATCGCCAGATTCTTCAACAGCTGCCGCCGGTCAATCTTTCCTTTTTCGAAGTCTTCCAGTAACTTCGCCATTACCTGTTCCATTGCTTGTCTTCCTCCCTCAAAGAGATTGCCCGGAGTTTCCTGCTCAGGTGCGGGCGGAATTCAGTATATACCTTTTGCGCACGGCGGGCGCGCCCCAAAACGGGCTACTTCTTGTTGGGTTGACGCCGCAGGTGGCCGTAGAGCAGCTCTTCGACGTATTCGGCGCACTTGAATTCCATGAGCTGCGCGTTCTTCTCGACATGGCGGTAGAGCGGCATGCTGATTTTCCAGGGCCGGGCGAAAACTTTGGGGTCTTCGATGGTGGCCTCGTAGTTCAGGATGTTGCGGTCCACCGGCGTATAGCGTTCGACCACATGCAGGGCGTCGCTGTGAAAGTTACCCGCGCGGTCAAACCAGGTCTGGTCGTGGAACCCTGTCACGTCCACCACCAGCGTGCTCCCTTCCCAACGCCCGTTGGACCAGCCCATCCAGCTATCGGTGGGCGCTTCCGTGGGCTTGCCCATGTTGATGTTGCGTACCGCTCCGGCGTACTGATACAGGAACATGATGTTGTTGCCGTTGTGGAGAATCTGGAACGGATGGGGCATGTAGGTGGCGCGCGGCACGCCGGGGAGATAGCACTTCAATTCCGGATCGTCGGTCCACCGCTTGCTGTTGTTTTCTTTTTGCTTCGCGGCGGCGGCCGGAAGATAGGGGATCGAGTCGCCTTCCACCACACCCATTCCCGGCGGAATGGTGCCGACGGCCCCGAGCGCGGCGACGCTTCCCGCCTGGGCTCCATGGGTTTGCAGATCCCAATTCGCCGTGTTCATGGCCTGCCAGATGCCGCTCAGGTTGGGGCGGGCAGCGGGAGTCTGCGCCAGCGCGGCCGTGGCAGTAATCGCGATCAGAGAAAGAAAGACTCGGGGCATACCGCCAGCTACATTAACATAAGCGGCAGCGCCTTAGCGGCTCTTGGCGTCAAGCAAAGCCGCGGGATCTTGCGCCGTGTCCTGGATGATGCCCTGCTCAATGTACACCGGGCGAAGAACCCGCCGGATGGAAGGGAGGCGTCCGAAATACCAGACCGATGCCAGCACACATAGCGCGCCGCCGAACATCAATGTGGTGGGAGCGCCCATCCGTGCCGCCATGCCGCCCGCGATCAGGCTGCCGATCGGCACGAAGCCAAACACGGAGAGCGAATAGAAGGACATGACCCGGCCGCGCTTGTCGTCGGCGACGATGGTTTGCAGAATCGTGTTGCTGCCCACAATCTGCTGCATCATGCCGTAGCCCGCACAAAACATCAAACCCATCGACACCCAGAAGATGCGCGAAAGCCCGAATAGGATGAGAGACGTTCCCAACAGAAGCGCGGAGAAACCCAGCGATCTGCCCAAGCCCACAACCGTCTTGCGCACGGCCAATAGGAGAGCCGCCGCGAGGGCGCCCAATCCCGTCGCCGCAGTGAGAAATCCCAGCGTGTGAGCGCCTCCGCCCAAGACCTTATCTGCCATGATGGGAAGCAACACGGTAAACGGCATGCCGATCAGGCTCACCAGCGCCAGCATCAGTAGAATCCAACGAATAGCGTGTGATGAAACGATATAGCGCCAGCCTTCGGAAAGCTCGTGGCCGACGTGCCGAGGCGGGTTCCTCACACCGGGCCGCAGATCCTTCATGGCCATCAACGATCCGACCACCGCGATATAGCTGAGGCCGTCGATCAGGAAGCAGTACCCTTCACCCACGGCCGCGATCACCATCCCCGCGATCGCCGGACCCACCAGCCGGCCCGCGTTCACCACCGATGAGTTCAGCGCGATGGCGTTGCCTAAATCGGCGCGGTCCTCCACCATCTGAATGACGAAGGATTGCCGCGCGGGAGTCTCAAAGGTGTTGATCAACCCTTGCACAAAGGTCAGGAACAGGATCCACGGGATATTGACCGTGTGCGAGAGCGTGAGTGCGGCCAGCGCCAGAGACTGGATCATGGCTAGGACCTGGGAAACCACCATGGCGCGGTGACGGTCCCAGCGATCCACCCAGACCCCAGCCAGAGGCGAGAGAAACAGCGCCGGAATCTGGCCCAGAAAAGCCGCCAGTCCCAGCAAGAATGCAGAATCGGTCAGCCGGTAGACCAGCCAGCTGGCCGCCAGGCGGGTCATCCATGTACCGATCAAGGAAATGCTTTGGCCCCAAAAGTATAGGCGGTAGTTACGGGAGCGAAAAGCCGGGAACGAAAGGTCCACTGTTCCTTATTGTCCAACGGAAAGCGGGTTAAAGTATTGACCTTACACAGCCGATTCAACTTAAGCAAGGTAATACGGAGGGTCACTTGCGCCCGCGGAACTTGCAACGGGAGATAACCACATGGCCGACACTGAGACTCCGCGCCAAAAGCCGCCTCAAGGAGACGCCAACTGGATCCCTGCTCCTAATAGCGAGAACGGAGGCGTCTGCATCGCTCTCAGCGAAGAGAACCTCGCGGCGCTGCTGGGTTCAGGCACAAGTGCGCCGAAACCGGTACCTCCGGTCCAGCCGGCGGAAGTTCCCGCGACGCTCGCACCTTTATCCCTAGTGCAGGAAAAGCCAGTCGCCGAAGTCCCCGTAGCCGCTCCCCCGGTGTTTCCCAGGCGCAGCGAAACGGTAGACAGTACCCTGGCTCTCTTCACCGCGATTAAAGAAAGCCGCGCGGAAGCGGTCAAGGCCGAAGCTCCGGTCAAACCTGCTGCCGTCGTAACAGAAAAGGCGTCGCCAGTATCGCTAACCGTAGCGAAAGCGGAACCGGTTGCCGCGCTTCAGATTTCACCACCGGCCGCCCCCACGAAAGCCGCCCCCGTGCCGGCGGCTACTACAGTGTCTACTCCGGCTGCGCGCTCCAAGAGTACAGTATTCCCGGCCAGTGCCGGCCAGCCCGCACAGATCCCCACGTGGGCCGCGCAGCGTCCCGCACAATCTTCGGGTTTGGCAAGCGTGCTGGATAAAATCCCCGGAGGTAAGAAGACGGTATTGATCGCGGGAGTCGTCATCGCCATCGGCGGCGTGAGCGCCGGCCTGCTCACACGGAGCCATGGCTCAGCTAAGGCGGTCCCCGTTGCGGCCGCAGCGGCTCCAGCGCCCGCGGCAACCGTCAATAATTTCCCTTTGCAGTTGCAGGCCGCACCGGAAGGTAACGGGTCCATTAACCTGCGCTGGAATCCGCGGAGCACGCTGATCGACCATGCCCGTGAAGGCCGGCTGGTCATCACCGAGGCTAACCAGAAACCCCGCACCGTCACGGTGTCGCTGGAGCAACTGAAGTTTGGCCACATGTCCTACCAGGCGCAATCGGAGCGCGTGGAGTTCCGGCTCGAAGTGGTGGACCCGTCAGGCGCAGTCGCGGAAGAATCTATTCTGACTCTGGTTCCACAATCCACGTTGAAGGCGGCAAGCAGCGCGCCGCAACAGAATGCCGCGCCGGCCACGGTTCAAACCCCTGCACAAGCGTCCGCTCCGGCGCCGGCCGAAGAAGCTCCGCAGGCAGCACGTCCGGCAGCGCGTTCGTTCACGCCGCCATCAAATCAGCGGCCCACGGTGATGGGTGCTATCGACGCGCCTCCGTCATTGGCAGGCAATTCCAGCCCGGCCCTTCCCATCCCGGCCTTGGGAGCGCAGGTACCACGCGGCGTCGCACCGCCGCCACCGGCGCCCGCCGCACAGCAGGTCCAAGTTGCCGACAATATCCAGGCCGCCAATCTGATCAAACGCGTGACGCCGATTTACCCCACGGTTGCCAAAGCCGCCCGCATCCAGGGCACGGTACGCTTTAACGCCGTGATCAGCGCGAGCGGGCAGATCCAGAATCTGCAGGTGCTCAGCGGACCTCCGCAACTTCGCCAAGCCGCGTCTGACGCCGTTCGCCAGTGGGTCTACCGCCCGATGCTGCGTAACGGCCAGCCCGTGGAAGTGGTCTCCCAGATCGACGTTAACTTCACGCTGAACTAGTTCAAAACCGGCGGCGAAGCCCTACCGCAATGTTAGGATCGGTAGGTGCGTAAGCTTTTGGAATTTGACAACGTTTCCGTGGAGCGCGAAGGCACCATGGCCTTGCGGAACGTTAGCTTTTCGATCAATGCCGGCGAGCATGTAGCCATCCTGGGACCCAACGGCGGCGGCAAATCCACGCTGCTGAAGACCGTGACTCGCGAATGCTATCCCCGCTTTCCCTATCAAAGCCGGGTACGAATCTGGGGCGATGAGGTGTGGACGCTGTTCGAATTGCGGGCCACGCTGGGCATCGTAACCAATGACCTGATCGCGACTTGCACCAAGCCCTACTCGGCCATGGAAACCGTGCTGAGCGCGTTCTTTGGCTCCATTGGCATCTGGCCTAATCATCATGTGACGCCGGAAATGGAAGCAAAAGCGCGAGAGGTGCTTGAGTTCTTCGAGGTCTTGCACTTGGCCGACCGCCTGATGACGGAACTTTCCAGCGGAGAAGCGCGGCGCGTGGTCTTCGCCCGGGCGCTGGCTCACGATCCCAAGGCTCTGGTTCTCGATGAGCCGACCAACAGCCTGGACATTCGCGCGCAGCGGGAAGTGCGCGATGCGATGCGCAAGCTGGCGCGCATCGGAGTCACGGTAATCGTGGTGACCCATCACCTTCCCGACATCATTCCGGAGATCGAGCGCGTCATCGCCCTGAAGAGTGGCCGGATTTTCCTGGACGGCAAGAAAGAAGATATTTTGACGGGCTCGAAGATGCAGGAACTCTTTGCGACTCCCGTCGCCGTGGATCACGCCCACGGCTTCTATCAAATGAATCTCGCGGACTGACTATCCCTTGGCCCGCTTCACCTTCGCGGCCAGGCTTTCCGCGAGGCCCATCGCGCCGAGTCCGAAAAGCAGGTGCAGGATCTGGATGACCACGTGTGCTCCACCGGCGAGGAAGCCACCCATGCGCATGGCGAACAGCACGACGAAAAAGCCGTACACGATGGTACCCAGCGCGAACCCAGGCCTCACGCCGGCCCGCATGCCGATGCCCGCCAAAATCCAGAGCAACGTGACCAACACCTCACCCACGCGCCTGTGAACCCCCACGAGGTCCAACGAGTGGCCGGTCCAAAACATGATTCCGAGCGCAATCAAAATCACGCCCAGCAGGCGGATAGCATTTTGCAGAACCAGGACGGCGGTCTTCATATGCGTTAGCATCGCACGAGAACGCTGGTCCGCGCCCAGGGTGGCCTTGCTATGCTGCCCATATGGAGATTCGCCGCTCCGTTTGCGCGCTGGATTGCCCGGATGCCTGTTCGCTCCTGGTGCATGTGGAAGATGGCCAGGCGACGCGCTTGCGCGGCGATCCGGAACATCCGGTAACGCGCGGTTTCCTGTGCGGCAAAGTCGCGCAATATCTGGAGCGTGAGTACTCCCCGGACCGGCTCCTGTATCCACAAAAACGTACCGGCGCAAAAGGCGAAGGCCGCTTCGAGCGCATCTCCTGGAGTGAAGCTCTGGGAACCATCGCGGAGCGTCTGAGCGCCATTGCGCGGGACCACGGTTCGCAATCGATTCTGCCCTACAGTTACGCGGGCACCATGGGATTGCTCAATAACTGCGGCATGGATCGCCGCTTCTTCCATCGTCTGGGAGCCTCGCGGCTGGACCGCACGATTTGCTCAGCGACGGGCGGCGCGGCGCTCACCGCGACGCTGGGCCTGCGCTATGCCACCGAACCTGAGCAATTCCGCCACGCGAAATTGATTCTGGCGTGGGGAGCGAACATTCACGGCACCAACGTGCATCTCTGGCCTTTCATCGTCGAGGCCCGCCGCAACGGAGCGAAGCTGGTGGTCATTGATCCCCTGCGCACGCGCACGGCCGCGCTTGCCGACCAGCACTTGGCGATCCATCCGGGCAGCGACTTGGCCCTGGCCCTCGGCCTGATGCACGTGATCATCGGAGAGGGCTCGCACGACGCCGACTATGTCAGCCACTACACGAACGGCTTCGACGAGCTGGCGAAACTGGCGCGTGACTATCCGCCAGCGCGCGTGGCCACGCTCACGGGAATCGCGGCTGAGGACATCGTTCAGCTGGCACGCGAATACGCGTCCCTACGTCCCGCGATCATCCGTCTCAACTACGGAATGCAACGCAGCGAACGGGGCGGCGCGGCCGTGCGCGCCATCGCCGCGCTCCCCGCGCTGACAGGTTCATGGAAAGAAGTGGGCGGCGGGATGCAGTTGACCACGTCGCAGGCATTTCAGTTCAACACTGCGGCGCTCGAAATGCCCGAGTTGCAATTGCGTTCGCCTCTAGCCCGGCAAGGGAAGAGCGAAGCCCGCCTGGTGAACATGTCGGAACTGGGCAAGGTACTCACGGAGCTGGATGATCCGCCGGTGAAGGCGGTTGTGGTCTACAACTCCAATCCAGCGGCGATCGCTCCGCATCAGAACAAGGTCCTGCGCGGATTCCGCCGCGAAGATCTCTTCACGGTCGTGCTCGAGCAGTTTCCGACCGATACTACCGACTACGCGGACCTTGTGCTGCCGTCAACTACGTTTCTGGAGCACAGCGACATCTACCGGGCTTATGGCCACCACTACGTGCAACTGGCGCGGCCGGCGCTCGATCCCCCTGGCGAAGCTCGCTCCAATGTAGAAGTGTTCCGCGAGCTGGCGTTACGCATGGGCTTCGACGACCAGTGCTTCCGCGATTCCGAAGACACGATGATCCGCTCCGTGCTGCGTTCCGGGCACAAGTTTCTCGAAGGGATCACCCTGGAGCGCCTGGAGCGGGAACATTCGATCCGCCTCAACGTCTCCGCACCCGGCACGCCCTTTCTTCCGTTTGCGGAAGGAGGCTTCGGCACTCCGTCCGGCAAGTGTGAATTCGACGCCCAGACGCTGGCGTACACGCCACCGGTGGAGTCGCGTTTCGGCGATCCGGCGCTGCGTGAGCGCTATCCACTCGAACTTGTTTCTTCCAAAAATGACGACAGCATGAACTCCACCTTCGGCAATCGGGCGCTGGTCGATGAAGCCACTTCCCGGCTCCACATACACGGCGGCGACGCGGTGGCCCGCGGTATTCAAGACGGTGACCGCGTGCGCGTGTTCAACGACCGGGGAAGCCTGCTGCTCCGCGCCGATGTGGATGGCGTGGTGCCGCCCGGAGTGGTGCGGGTTCCCTCGGTGCGGTGGAATAAGAAGGCGGAGGATGGAGCCAACGCCAACGCCCTGACCTCGGATCGTCTCACGGACTTGGGCGGTGGCCCGGCGTTATATAGCTGCCTGGTGCAAGTGGAGCGCTGCGGCGACTAGGGATTCAGCGCGCGGCCGCCGAGAGCGCCGCCACTCGCTCCAGCAGCGCATCCAGATCGCCCCGCGAATAGTAGCGCCCCTTCAGCACCACGCCGGCAACGGCCTGCGTATTGTGAATGTCGGCGAGGGGATCGGCATCAAGCAGCACGAAATCGGCGAGCTTTCCCTCTTCGAGAGTTCCCATGTCCTTCTGCGTGCCGAAGTAGAGCGCGGGATTCCGGGTCGCGGTTTGTAGCGCTTCGAGCGGCGTCAATCCGCACTCGACGAGCAACGCGAGTTCCTGATGCAAGCCCCAGCCTGGCAGCACCGGATTGAGCGGGCTGGTATCCGTGCCCGCGAGTAACCCCACCCCCGCGCGGTGCATATCGCCTACCAGCTTGCGATAGCGCGTCATCAGCATCCTCATGCGCTGGCGCAGGACCTCGTATTCGGCGGGCGATTCATCGCGCAGGTAATAGACGGTAGTTGGGTCCCAATTGTCAGTCCAGATTTTCGGCAAGTAGCGGCGGCGCGGATCCTGTAGAACTTCGGAATCGCGCTCATGGATGAAGCCGTCCAGAAGCGAGAGCGTGGGAGTCTGCCAGGTATGGTTGCCGACAAATGTCTGAAACATGGCAGCAGCTTTCTGTTCGTCGTAAGTGTCGACCAGACCCGCCAGCAAAGGCCAGGCGAGCAGGCGCAATCGCTGCTGCCCTGTCAGCTTCGGGTCAAACATCATGGCGACTCTTTCGGCGCGTAGCTGCTCCTCTTGCGAAGAAGCGCCGAGCAGGAGGTTGTTCAGGTGCTCCTGGCTCTGCATCCCGGCCGCCGAGGCTTCGGCTGGACTGACAGTCTCCGGCACATGGCCCACCACCGCGACGCCGGCGGCCCGGGCTTCCTCCGCCAAGGCAAAGAACGCATCCCTGGGCACGCTGTTATAGATCTTGAGGAAGTCCACGCCCCGGGAAGCAAACGTAATCACGGCGGCTCGCGCTTCCTCGGGCGAGGTGACCGCCATGGCATCAATGCGGTTTGCGCCGCTCTGCATCAACGGCCCATCGATGAATCCGGGCGCGGCAATCCGGGGCGCTTCCGCGAGCGTAGCCCACTGGCGGAGAGATGCCGCGGGAAGCCCCGAATACATTTCGCGGATTCCCGTGACACCGTTGGCCACGAACAACGGCAAGGAGATTTGCGGCACCGGGACGTGCGCGTGCATGTCCCATAGACCCGGGATCAGGAACTTGCCGGTTGCATCGATGACGATGGCGCCGGCCGCGGGCCCAGCTTCCGGTCTTATCGCATCGCTTTTGATGGACATGATGCGTCCGTCACTGACGACCACCGACATATTCCTCTTGGGAGCGGCGCCGGTGGCGTCGATTACGGTCGCATGCTCGAATACGAGGGTCTGCGCAAAGCCGGACGAAAGGAAGGTAAACAGCAGAGCAGAGCGGCCCGCACAGCTCATTTCTTATCGAGCTTGAGGTGCATGACCGCGTCTTTGCGCGTATCGAAAATACTGAGACTGCGCGGCCCCGCCGTGGCATCGCCCGACTTGGCGGTCACCTGGTATTCGATGTCCATCCGCAGGCCGGAAAAATGATACGCGCCATCGCTTTGCGTGATGTAGGAACGTACCTGCAGCGTGCGCATGTCTTTTAGCTGTACGACGGCACCCGTGACAGGTTGATCGCCGGCGCTCGTCACCAAGCCCTGCACAGCGCGGGAGTTAGCCTCCGCACGGCGTTCCTCTCTGGACTTGTTCTGCGCCAACAGCCCCGCAGACAAAACCAGACCGGCCATCGCCAGCGCCAGTATCTGTAAACCGTTCCGCGTGTATCGCATTCTGTTGCTCCTCACTACTTGGATTCAGTGGACAGCACTAAAGTTACATCCACACGTTCTTCGCCGCCAATGGAAGCCTCCGCCCGCACCGTCTTGAAGCCCTTCATGGAGGCTGTAACCACGTAGTCGCCCGCCGCCGGAGGAATCCGGAAAGCGAACTCGCCACGGGCGTCCGTTACCGACTTCAGGCTCTTCCCTTTTCCCCCACCTTTGGCCATAAGCGTCACCGTCGCCCCGGGCAGTGAAAATCCGCTTTCCCGGAAAACCGAACCCGCCACGACGGCGTAGGTCCCTTTTTGCGCGACGAGCACATTTCCGGCAAAGAGAGTTGCGAGGATCGCGGCAACGGGAAACAGCCTAGTCCTTGTCCTCATCGTCGTCCTCGTCTTTTTCGTCATCATCGAGGTCGTCGTCCTCGTCTGCATCTTCATCGTCCTCGTCAAGGTCGGCTTCCGGAGAGATCTCCAACGGATTCAATCCGGTCACACTAAGGCTGGCGCCGCATTCCTCGCACAGCAGCGGATCTCCTTCATCTAACTCTTCCTCGTCAACATCAATGGCCGCGGCGCACAGCGGACAGTTGACCATCGGTGAACTCCTTTCTCTTTAACCAGCCGCCTTCCCCGAACCACTGGGGAAGTTCAGAATCTGTATTTACCACGATGGAAGAAAGTTATGACGATAACGTCAGGCGGCACGCTGCCAACCGGCGGCGCGCTCAAGATCCAACGAAGAAACCGTTACCAGTGTCTTCTCTAAATCTTCTCCCGAAGTAATCATGTAACTCAGATGCTGCGCGGCCAATTTCAGGCACCAGGGATCCGTCAGCGGATGACCGGTCTTGGCCGAAAGCGCCAACAACGTCAGGTGGGGCAGCGCGATGACCTTTTCCTGCTTCGGTTCGGCGTCGGCGGAAACACCCTCCGTCCACACAATGAACTTCACGTCCACCGTATCGGCGTGGCGGATCGAGATGCCGGTCTGCAACCAACGGAATTCAACCTCCCAGGTGCGGCCAAAGGGATCGGGCCCGGCTTGGAAACGGCGATTGTTGTCAGGCATCTGTATCAGGTTAGCAAAACAGTCCGGGCGATCGCGTCCACATCCGTGCCCGCGGGCAAACTTCCCTGGGCGAGCGCCTGATTCCCTCCGCCACGGCCACCCGCTGCGGTTACGGCGGCTTTCACGCGCTCTCCTGCGTGAACGCCCGAGTCAGCCGACGCAGCCAGCAGCAGCGCCGGAGGCTCCCGTGAAATCGCCAGGAATACCGCCCGGCCTTGCGAGCAAAACGCCTGCGCCCGTGTCCGCACGGCATCATCCATGGAGCCGCGCACGGTCACGCGGCGAATCCCCTCGGGATCCGGCGCAGCGGCGCCCCACAATTCTTTCCCTTCGCGCAATGCCAGTTCACCGGCGAGCCTCTGCGCGTCTTTCTCCACCGCTTTCAGCCGCCCGATTTGTGTTGCGATCAGTGCTGGCGCGTCGCTGGCAGGCACGGAAACGACGCGGGAAATCTCTTGCAGGGTCCGGAAATCCGCGCGCGCCTGGCGGAGCGCCCGCAGCCCGCACACGAATTCCAGCCGCACGTTGCCGCGCATCTTGTCCAACTTGCGCACGAGCACCGGCCCGACCTCCGCCGTCGTTTTCACATGCGTTCCACCGCACGCGCTGCGGTCGACACCGTCGATCGAGACAACGCGCAGCGTGCCTGTTCGCTCCGAGGCCTTTCGTAGGCCCAGATCCGCGCCCGCTTCCTCGAACACGATCGCAATGGGCCGCGCTTGGCTCACGATTTCCGCGCAGCGCTCCTCGGCCTGCTCGATCCGCGCGGGCGTCAATACGGGTGAACCAAGATCGATGGTCGATATCTCCGCGCCCAGATGAACGCTGACGGTCGGCATCTGAAACAACTCCGCGAGCACCGCGGACAACAAATGCTGACCGCTGTGCTGCTGCATGTGATCGAAGCGGCGCACCCAGTCGATCTCACCACTCACTTCGCCGAGCGGCAGGGGCGAATCCGCAACGTGCGCCACGCGCTCGCCTTCATCCACCACATCGGTGACGTTCGCTCCGCCCAGTATTCCGATGTCGAACAACTGGCCGCCTGAGGTGGGATAAAACGCGGTCCGGTCCAGGTAGACGCGCAGGCCGTCCGCCGACGTCTCGACCACCTGCGCGCGGAACTCCCGCAGGTAACAATCCTGGTAGTACAGCCGCTCTGTCATCTTCTTGCTTACGGAGCCGGAACGGTGATTTCCACTTCGGCGCGGATGAACTGCCAATCCGGCAATTCGTAAATCCGCAGCTTCGTGTTGGCCATGGCCGAGACATCTTTAATTTCCTGCGGCCCGAGCGACGCTACCTTGGCTTCGAATTCCGTGATGGGCGGATCTTCGGGCTTGGCGGCGGTGGTGACCAAGCGAATTTTCAACGTCAGATCACCGATATCGGCTTCCGAGTGGTTGACGACGACAAACTTGACGGCGAGCTTCCCGGCTCCCTTTTCGGCAAGCCGGTAGCCCGACAACTCCAGGTACTTGCCAAGCGGGTGCTTGGCGGCAAAGGCCGTGACCGTGGATCCAGGCGCCCCGGCTTTGGCCGCCTTGGGCGGTGGCGGAGGCGACGAGCACCCCGCCAGAGCCGCCAACACAATCGCTACGGGAACCGCATGCCATCTGGTTTTCACAATACTTTTTATGTTACACGCTGTCGCGGGTCATGTTACACGCAGAAGCGCGAAATCGTGATAATGGTTTCAGGAACGAAAGCACCGCGTGTTCAGCCACGTCCGCGAACAGATCGAGACCGTTTTCCGCCGCGATCCGGCGGCCCGCAGTGTGCTTGAAATCATCCTGTGTTACCCGGGCTTTCACGCGGTCCTGTTCCATCGCGCCGCTCACAGCCTCTACCGGAAGGGCTGGTTCACGCTGGCGCGAGCCATCTCGCAGCTCTCGCGAACCCTGACGGGTATCGAAATTCACCCGGGTGCGCGGATCGGACGGCGCTTCTTTATCGACCACGGCATGGGCGTAGTCATTGGCGAGACCTCCGAGATTGGCGACGACGTTCTGTTGTACCAGGGCGTCACACTCGGCGGCACCGGCAAAGACAGCGGGAAGCGCCATCCCACCATCGGCAATGGCGTCGTCATCGGAACCGGCGCGACGGTTCTCGGCAACATTCGCGTCGGCGACCACGTCAAAATCGGCGCCGGCAGCGTGGTGCTGCGCTCGGTCCAGGACCATTCAACGGTGGTCGGAGTCCCCGGCCGCGTGGTCCGTTATGCCGTGGAATTCGAACCCCTGGCTCACGGCGACCTGCCCGACCCCGAGGGCCAGGCCATCGACGAACTTTCCAAACGCGTCGCGGAACTTGAGGCGGCGATCAAGGCGCTTACCGATGAAAAAGTTTCTAGCCAGCATTAGCCTGTTGCTGTTGACCTCCTGCGCGGCCCGCTCCGCCGATACCACCACGTTCTGGATTGAGCCCTGCACGGTGATGCTGGCCGGCTGCGACGCGGGCGACGCGGATCTTGCGCGCTGGGCTCTGGCCGCGTGGGAGGAGGCGTCCGGCAAACGGCTGCATTTCGTGGAAACGAAATCGCGGGCCGACGCCATGTTCCGCTTTTTGTGGGCCGACAAGAATAGCGGGCTATACGGCGAGGCGGTCCCGATTCTGGTGAAAGGCCGGCAGGGCGCGGAGTTGCACATTCTGCTTCCTGAGTCGGCCGGCGACGACAAGCTGTTGCGCGACACCATGGTCTACCTGACGTGCCTGCATGAGTCCGGGCACGGACTGGGATTACGCCACACGCGGGCTTTCGCCGATATCATGTATAGCTTTCAGTATGGCGGCGATATCACTGAATATTTTGGTCGATACCGGCGCAATCTGATGACGCGCGAAGACATCCGCAAGAACTCCGGCATGTCACCCGCCGACCGCGTGGCGCTGATCGAAAGCATACAGTAGGGCGTTTCCGGCGATCCCAGCCAGTTCCGCCTCCGTGAAGCCGAATTCGCGCGCAGCCAATTCGTATTCGCCGGTTAAGGTGCAGTCAAACATGGCCGGATCATCGGAGTTCAGGACGATCGGTACGCCGGCATCATACAGGCGCCTGACCGGGTGTTCGGCCAGTGACTTCACCGCTCCGGTTCGCAGGTTGCTGGTGATGCAGATTTCGAGAGGAATCTTTCGCGCCGCCAAGTGCCGCGCGAGCGCGGGGTCGTCGATGGCTCGAATGCCGTGGCCGATGCGTTCCGCGCCGATCTCCAGTGCATCCCAGACACTCTGGGGACCAGTGACTTCGCCCGCGTGACAAGTCAGCCGCAGGCCGCGGTCGCGGGCTTGCCGGAACAACTCTTTAAACGGGAGCGCCGGGCCACGCTCCTCATCACCACCGAGACCGATCGCGACTACACCGTCGCCGAGGCGCTCCGCGGCCAGGTCGAACACCGGCTTGGCCGGCTCGGGACCGAACTGGCGGATGGCATCGAGAATCCACCTCGCCTTGATGCGGCGGCGGGCGCTCTCCCGGACCAGCGCGTCGTAAATAGGCGCGAACGCGAGTTGCTTCCACAGGATGACGCCGGCCGAGAGAATGATTTCGACGTAGGTCACGCCCTCGCTTTCCAACCGTTCCAGAAGGCGTCGCGCCACGCGGGCGTAGTCGTCGGGCGTTTTCAGGCGTTGATTTACCCAGACGAAGCTTTGGATGAAGCCAGCAAAATCGGTGTACGACATCCGTGCCGCAATCTCCTCGCGCGTCAGGGAAGGATCGATTTCGAGCAGCGTCTCCGGCTCAACCGACCCATCGAGGTGAACGTGTAATTCGGCTCGCGGCAACACCCAATGCCATAATAGCTGTGTGCCCGCCTCGGGTGTGTCCCCAGCCCTGACTTCTTTTGAACTCCATCTGCATGCGGAGGGTACCCACCACGAGAGCTACCGGATGCTGGGCGCGCATGGGATCGATGACGACATGGGCACCAGCGGCATTCGCTTTGCCGTCTGGGCGCCCAACGCCGAGCTGGTCACCGTCATCGGCGGATTCAATTACTGGAACCGCGCCGCGCATCCCATGCAGCGCCGGGATGGGGGAGTGTGGGAGCTCTTTGTCCCCGGGCTCGGGCAGGGCGAGCACTACAAATATTTCGTCGCCGCGCGCGATGGCTCCGCGCAGGAGAAGGCCGACCCGTATGCGTTTTTCTCGGAAGCTACGCCGCGAACGGCGTCGATCGCGTGGGGACTCGGTAACTACGAATGGTCCGATGGCGTCTGGATGCAGGCGCGCGCGCAACGCAACCTTCTGCACGAGCCTGTGTCCATCTACGAGGTGCATCTGGAGTCCTGGCGGCGCAGGCCCTCGCACGAGTCGCTCTCCTATCGGGAACTCGCCGATGAGCTGATTCCCTATGTTCGCGATCTCGGCTACACGCACCTGGAACTGCTGCCTGTGATGGAGCACCCTTTCTCGGGGTCCTGGGGCTATCAGGTTACCGGTTACTTCGCGCCCACTTCGCGCTTCGGCACTCCGGACGACTTCCGCTATTTGGTCGACCAGTGCCACCAGGCCGGGCTCGGAGTTATCCTCGATTGGGTGCCGGGCCATTTTCCGCACGATCCGCACGGCTTGTGGCGCTTCGATGGAACCGCGCTTTACGAGCACGAGGATCCCCGGCAAGGCGAGCATACCGAATGGGGAACGGCGATTTTCAATTTCGGCCGCAATGAAGTCCGTAATTTCCTGCTCTCGAACGCGTTGTATTGGCTGCGGGAATTTCACATTGACGGCCTGCGCGTGGATGCCGTGGCGTCCATGCTGTATCTGGACTACGCGCGCAAAGCGGGAGAATGGATCCCCAATCGTTACGGCGGACGCGAGAATCTGGAAGCCATCGACTTTCTGAAGCGCTTTAACGAACTGGCTCACCAGGAACCCGGCGCGATCACCATCGCCGAGGAATCCACGTCCTGGCCCGGCGTGTCCCGGCCCGTCTACACCGGCGGCCTGGGCTTCACCATGAAGTGGAACATGGGTTGGATGCACGACATGTTCAACTACTTCGCCAAAGACCCGGTGTTCCGCAAGTACCACCAGCAGCTGATCACATTCAGCATGCTGTACGCCTTCACGGAAAACTTCGTGCTGCCTGTCTCGCACGACGAAGTCGTGCACCTGAAGCGTTCGCTGGTCTACAAGATGCCGGGAGATAACTGGCAGCGCTTCGCCAATGCGCGCGCCTTCTTGGCGTATATGTATGCGCACCCGGGCAAGAAGCTGCTGTTCATGGGAACCGAATTTGGCCAGACCGCGGAGTGGAACCACGACACGCAGCTCGATTGGGGGCTGCTCGAGTACCCGGAACACGCGACATTTCAGACCATGGTGAAGGAGCTCAACTGGCTGTACCGTCGTGAACCCGCGCTATTTGAGGTCGACAATTCCTACTCCGGCTTCGAGTGGATCGATTTGCAGGATTCCGAATCGTCCGTCATCAGCTTCGTCCGCTTCGCCCGCAATAGAGAGGATTTCCTGGTATTCGCGTGTAACTTCACGCCGGTACCCCGCGATGGCTATCGGATAGGAGTGCCCAGAGCCGGCCGGTACCGCGAACTTTTCAACACCGACTCGGAATTGTTCGGCGGGAGTAATAAAGGCAGCGGCGGAGCGGTAGTGGCGGAAGACATTCCCTGCCACGGCCGCCCGGCGAGTGTAACGATCTCGTTACCGCCGCTGGCGGTGGTCGCGTTTAAACCTCAAGCGTAAATGCCGGGCGCCTCGTGCCCCAACGCTTGCACGTACTCGACATAAGATCCCGGGTACACCCGAGGCTCGCGGTCCGTGCCGCTTTCCCCGCCCAGTTCCAACACGCGCGAACCAAGACCGCGCAGAAACGTGCGGTCGTGCGAAACGAAGATCATCGTGCCCTCGAAATCCTTGAGCGCTTCGACCAGCATCTCCTTGGTTGCCAGATCCAAGTGATTGGTGGGTTCATCGAGCACCAGGAAGTTTGGAGGGTTATAGAGCATCCGCGCCATTGCCAGCCGCGACTTTTCGCCTCCCGACAAAGATCGAATCCGCTTCTCGACGTCATCTCCGGAGAATTGGAACGCCCCGGCCAGTTTACGCAGCGCGCCGAACCCGTCCTGCGGAAAATCGTTTTGCAACTGTTCCATGATGGTCAGATCGGCATCGAGCACGTCGAGCGACTGCTGCGCGAAGTAGCCCATGATCAGGCTGGCGCCCAGCCGGACATCCCCTTCGTCGGGCATGGTCGCGCCCGCGATCATCTTCAGGAGCGTGGTCTTCCCGGCGCCGTTGCGGCCCATCACCGCCCAGCGCTCGCCGCGGCGGATCGTAAGGTTGAAACCGTCGTAGATGACGCGCGGCCCGTAGCTCTTGTGCAAATTCTCGATCACCGCGACTTGATCTCCGGACCGGGGCGGAACCCGGAAGCCGAACTGCACCACTTGCCTCCGCTTGGGCAGTTCGATCTTCTCGATCTTGTCGAGCGCCTTGATGCGGCTCTGCACCTGCGCCGCTTTGGCGGCATGCGTGCGGAAGCGATCAATAAAGCGCTGTTCCTTGGCGAGCATAGTCTGTTGACGCGCAAACGCGGCTTGTTGGTTCGCTTCGCGAATAGTCCGCTCGCGCTCGTAGAAATCGTAGTTGCCCGAGTAGGCGATGATTTCTCCGGCGTCGATCTCGGCGATCCTCGACACCAGCCGGTTCATGAACTCGCGGTCGTGTGAAGTCATCAACAGCGCGCCAGGGTAGGTCTTAAGGAATTGCTCCAGCCAAATGATGGACTCGATGTCCAGGTGGTTCGTCGGCTCGTCCATTAAGAGCACATCGGGACGGCCCAGTAGCACGCGCGCCAGCGCCACGCGCATTTTCCAGCCGCCGGAAAGATTGCCCACGTCCCCGTCGATCTGGTCGTCTTGGAAGCCGAGACCGTGCAGCACCTCGCGGGCCTGCGCCTCCAGCGCGTAGCCTCCCAGATGCTCGTACTCTTCCTGGACGTGACCGAAGCGATCGAGGATGCGGTCCATTTCATCGGCGCGCGCCGGGTCTTCCATGGCGTGCTGGAGGGCTTCGAGTTCGTGATGCAGGTCACCGGCGCGCCCGCTTCCCGCGATGGCTTCATCCAGCACCGAGCGGCCCTTCATCTCTTCCACATCTTGGCGAAAGTAACCGACGGTGGTCTTCCTGGGAACCGAGACCTCGCCTTCATCGGGCTCTTCTTCGCCCACGATCATGCGGAACAGCGTCGTCTTGCCAGAACCGTTGGGACCCACCAGACCAACTTTTTCCCCAGGGTTCAACTGGAACGAAGCGTCCACGAAGACAAGTTGCTTCCCATACTGTTTGTTAATGCTTGAAAAAGAAATCATCCGGAAATACCAAGCTAGCAGAGTGGGTATACTGGCCAGAAGCCCGCATGGGCGGCGCAACATTTTCAAGGGAGACCTTATGCGTTGCAGCATTTTCACGATCGGAATGGTTTTCGGCAGCCTCATAGCCGCCGCGCAGGTGACCACGCCGCGTTCGAGCAACATGGATCTGGCCGGCTATAGCGACCTGCAGAACCGCAGCGCGTACCAGCCGGTCATTCACAAGCAGGGCGCGCGCTGGATCGCTTACATCGGCCACCACGGCGGTGAAGTGATGAATCCGCAAACCGGCAAGGTGGAACCAAACGGCACCTCCATCGTCGACGTGACCGATCCCAAGCGCCCCCTGTATCTCGCGCACATCCCGGGCGAACCCAAGACCCGCGGGGGCGAGGCAGGCGGCGCCTCCATGGTACGGATGTGTTCAGGGTCCGAGTTGCCACATGGCGACAAGAGTAAGTTCTACCTGCTGCGCGCCTACGGCAACACCGCGCATGAGATTTGGGATGTGACCGATCCCGCCAAGCCTTCGCGGATCAACGTGATCGTAAGCGGACTCCGCGACACGCACAAGAACTGGTGGGAATGCGATACCGGCATCGCGTATCTGGTTTCGGGTGTCGTCGGCTGGCGCACGGTGCGCATGGGGCAGATTTACGATCTGAGCGATCCGGCCAAGCCCGTGTTCATCCGTAACTTCGGTTTGCCGGGCCAGGAGCCCAGCGGCAAGGGACCCACGCCCGGCGGCATGCACGGCGCGTTCTCAACGGGACCAAAAGGCAATCGCGTTTACTTTGCGTACGATGTGAATCGCAACGGCATCTTGCAGATCGTGGACCGTGAGAAACTGCTTAATGGTCCCAAGGAGCCAACCGAGGAGAATCTGCGCTATCCCGTGATCGCCCGCGTGGATTTGCCTCCCGATATGGGGGCGCACAATGTGTATCCGATGCTGCAAATGGGGTTGCCGGAATTTGCCAAGCAAAGGAACGGGCAGACCAAGAGCTACCTGACGCTCATCGGCGAAACCACGGGGAACGAATGCCAGGAGTACCGCCAGATGATGCGCATCTTTGACATTACCAACGAGTCCATGCCCATCGGCGTCTCCACCTGGACGGTTCCCGAAGACACCGGTAACTTCTGTAGCGCCGGCGGGCGCTTCGGTACGCACTCCACGCAGGAGAACATGACGCCGGTGTTCAACAATCGCGTTCTGTTCGTCGCGCACTTCAACGCAGGCGTGCGCGCCGTGGATATTCGCGATCCCTACCGGCCGCGCGAAATCGGCTATTACATTCCTGCCGTGACCGGCAAGACCGACAAGCGCTGCGTGGGCCAGGGCGCTAATGAGCACTGCAAGGTCGCCATTCAGACCAACAACCTGGATGTGGATGACCGCGGCTACATCTACATCGTGGACCGCGCCGATACCGGCATGCACATTCTGGAGCTGGCGGGCCCGGCGCGCGCCGTCGCCGATTACAGTAAGGCTGCCAAGTAGCGCTCGTTGAAATTTGGGCACCTGAGGCCTCACAATAGGCATGTACCCATGGACACTCAGGCTTCTCCAATATTGGTCGGCATCGTGATGGGCAGCAAGTCGGATTGGGACACGATGCGTCACGCCAGCGAAACTCTCAAGAAATTCGGCGTGCCTCACGAATGCAGAGTGCTCTCGGCGCACCGGACACCGCGGGCCGCGATGGAGTGGGCCTCCGGTGCCAGCGCGCGCGGAATGCAGGTAATGATCGCCGCCGCGGGTGGCGCCGCTCACCTGGCGGGCGTCATGGCCGCGCACACGGTGATTCCGGTGCTCGGCGTGCCCATGGAGAGCCAGGCACTCAAGGGAATGGATTCTCTGCTATCGACCGTGCAGATGCCGGCGGGGATTCCGGTCGGAACGCTCGCCATTGGAAAAGCAGGAGCGACCAATGCCGCCCTGCTTGCGGTTGCCATCCTGGCGCTGAGCCGTCCGGAATTGACCCAGAAGCTGGAAGCCTTCCGCGCCGAGCAGACGGAGAAGATCCTCCAGGAAACTCTGGAATAGAGGATATAATTCGAAGCGAGTGAAATCTTTCTTCACACTCTGGTACCAGGCGACACGCCCCGTTCCGGAGCCCGGGTCGCCTCATCCGGCTGTCCTTGCCCAAAAATACAAACAGCGGCGCCTGATTAAGCGCACCGTGGCGGTGGTCCTTGCGTTGGCCGCCGGATCCTATGCCTATACTTATTTCGCGGACGCTCCCAAACGCGCGCACGCTGAAATGATACTAGGGGTGGCAAAAATGGCTCCTGGCAGCTACGCGGAGGCGATCGCTCATTTTGACCGCGCCATCAGGATCGCGCCCGATCTGGCGGAAGCGTATTTGAACCGGGGCATCGCCGAACATCACAGCAGCCGGCGCGCCGAAGCGCTGGCGGATCTCGATAAGGCGCTCGACCTCGACGAACGTCTAACCCGTGCCTACAATGAACGCGGGCAAATCTATCTGGAAAACGGCGATACCAATCGAGCGCTGGCCGACTTTACGGAGTCGCTCCGCGTGAAGCCGAGTCTGGAGGGCTTCTATCAACGCGGCCAAAGGTACGAAAAACTAGGCCAACACAGTAACGCGATTACGGATTTCACCGCCGCCATCTCCGAAGCTCCGGACGCGCCCTACGTCTATCGCGCGCGAGCGGCAGCCCGACGTAACACGGCTGATCGCGAGGGCGCCGCGGCGGACGAAGCCGAGGCGGATCGCATCGAAGGAAAGCAGCAGCGGTAATGTACTCGGTCCGCGTCGATGTTGAACCGGAGCGTTATGACGTTTTGATGGCGGAACTGTGGGAAGCCGGCACGCTGGGCGTCGTGGAGGGTCAAGGCCACCTGGAAGCTTTCTTCGAAGACTTCGTATCGGCGGCCTGGTTCGGCGAACCGGTCGAAGCCCCGGAGACCGATTGGGTGAAGACCACGCAAGATGCCTGGCCTCCTTTGCTGGTGGGAGAAAAATTCTTCGTCGTGGCCCCCTGGCGCGCGGAGCCCACGCCGCCCGGACGCTTTCGCCTCGAAATCAATCCCGGCATTCAATGCGGCACGGGCCGGCATCCGTGCACGCAACTGTGCCTGGAAGCCCTGGAGCGGACCATCCGGCCCGGTAACCGCGTACTCGACGTCGGCACCGGTTCCGGCATCCTCTCGCTCGCGGCAAAGATGCTGGGCGCGGCGCGGGTGGTCGCCTGCGATATCGATCCCGCTGCCCGGCCGGAGACGGAGCGCGGCATTCCCTTCTTTGTTGGCAGCGTAGATGCCGTGCGCAGCGGAGCATTCGATGTCGTGGTCGCCAATATCAGCGATATTGTCATCGGTGAACTCAAACCGGAGTTCGATCGCGTGGCTCCGCGCCGCATCCTTTCCGGATTTCAGAACCACCTCGGCCAATGGGCCTGTCTGGTGGAAGAAAGCGCCGCTGAAGACTAGACCGGCTTCTCCGGCCACTTGTGCTTGGGATAGCGCCGCGATAACTCGCGCCGCACTTGCGGATAGAGGCGCTCCCAAAATCCAGCCAGATCGGTGGTGACCTGCACGGGCCGGTGATTCGGCGCGAGCAAGTGAACGGCCACTGGTGTATCTCCGATTCGCGGCGTCTCCTTCACGCCAAAGAAATCTTGTAATCGCGATTCAATCCACGGCGCTTTGGCCGGCTCATAGTGGACCTTCACCTCGCGGCCTCCCGGAAGGCGCAAACGTTCAGGGGCACGCTTTTCGATCCCCGCGGGACGCAGCATGCTCAAGAGATCCGCCTGCGCCAATTCGGCAAAACTAATGCAACCCTGGCACAACTTCGTCAATCCCGCGGACACGTCGATCTCGACGCCCGCGAAACTGGCGCGCGCGCGTAACTGCTCCAGTGCGTCGCGATCCACGAAGCGGCCGATGTCGGTCTCCAGCGCTTTCTCGGCAAGCAGGCTGGCGCTCGTGTCCGTGCGCGGCGCGGGAACGCGATCCTCATCCACAACCAGCGCATCGTAGAGCAACGCCGTGACCTGCTCGACACGTTCGGCCGCACGGTTCCATTCGAACGTCACGCGCTCCGTCGCGCGATCCAGCAGCCAATCCGGCGCAATCGGGCCGGCAACCAAGCGGATCAACGGGAGGCCCCGGTCCTTGCGCTGCTCGACGTCGAGAGCCACCACGAATTCGTGGCGGCAATCCGGAAAGCGGGCGGAACCTCCGGATGAAAGCAGCAATTCTTCGCTCGACCCAGGCCGCCGACGGGCCACGCGGTCCGGGAACGCCGTAATCACGGCACGCAGCAGCGCTTCGTCCCCAGCCCCCTTTCGGTCGCGGCCTGGAACACTTCTTCGCAGTTGATCGTAGATGCGCTGGGTTTGCGGCTGCCATTGCGACTCGATCAGAGAGAGCAGATCGGGCGAACCGCGCTCTCCGCCGCTGAGCACCGCAGCGACGGCACAACCTTTCTCGGGAACTCCGCGCGCGGCTGCCTCCAGGACCAACTTCGCCAGGCGCGGAGGCAGCGGCATCTCCGCCATGCGGGGCGACGCGCCGAGTTGATCGAGCAGCGCGTTGGCGGCGGCGAATGCGGCGGCGGGAGGCGCATCCAGCCACTCGAGGTTCTCCATGTTCATCGCGCGAAGTTGCAAAACCATCTGGGACAGTTCACGGCGCAGAATCTCAGGCGTATCCGCCGCGGGGCGGCGATGAAGGTCGTCGGCTGTGTAAAGGCGGATTACGCGTCCCGGGGCGGTACGGCCCGCTCGTCCCGCGCGCTGGATCGCCGACGCCTGGCTGATGCGCTGGATGTCCAGGGACGGTAGACCGGTCCATGGTGAATCCGCCGCGACGCGAGCCAGACCGCTATCGATCACGGCGGTCACCCCCTCAATGGTCACGGAGCTTTCCGCGACGTTGGTCGAAAGAATCACTTTACGCCGCGGTCCCGGCATCACGGCGCGGTCCTGATCTGCCGGAGACAGATCGCCATGCAGCGGCAGCACCAGGAATCCATTTCGCGCGGCCAGTGATTCGAGGGCTCGGGCCGAGCGGCGAATCTCAGCAGCACCTGGAAGGAACACGAGCACATCGCCATCCAACCCCTCGCGCAACAAAGATTCGATGGCTTCGAAGACCTGCTCTTCAAGCGCCGCCGCGGAATGCGGCGTATACGCGACGCGCAAGTGATACAAACGGCCTTCCGAGCGCACCACCGGACAATCCCCTAGAAAACTTGCCACCGGTCCGGTAGCGAGCGTTGCCGACATTACGGCAAGCCGCAAAGTCGGCCGCGACGTTTTCTGCAGCCGCCGCAGCAGCGCCAGCGCCAGGTCGCCATCCAGATGCCGCTCATGAAACTCATCGAGGACGACTGCGCCGACGCCCTTGAGTTCAGGATCATCCAGCAACCGCCGCGTGAGGACGCCCTCCGTCAAGAACCGTAACCGTGTATCCGGTCCACCCATGCTTTCAAAGCGGACCTGGTAGCCAACGGTCTCCCCGACGCGCTCTTTGCGTTCGGCGGCCACGCGGCGGGCGGCCATGCGAGCGGCTAGCCGGCGCGGCTCCAGCACCAGGACTTCCCCCTTCACCAATGGCAACAACGCCGGAGGAACGCGCGTGGTCTTCCCTGCTCCCGGCGCCGCCTCGATGACGATACTGCTGTGTACGCGCAGTCCGGCGGCGATTTCCGGCAGCATGCTATCCATCGGAAGCGAAGTCACTCGACCATCGCCTGAATCGTGGTGGGCGCGTTTCCCTCAAAACGGTTGTTCACGAAAATCATCGCCGCGCGGCGCTCTTCGCGCATGCGGCGGATCAGCGCCCGCAGGGCTTCCCGCGCCTCCGAATTTTCGTCCTGCAATTTGTCGTAAGGGGAAAACTGCTCCACCGCCTGTTCATAGTTGCGCCCTTCCCGCAGCAGCGCCCGCACCACCGTGAAGTCGGCCGTGAAGGCGCCGGGGATCGTCATCTGCTCTGGCAGCGATGGCATCCGGGTCCAGGCGTTGAAAACGTGCGCCACCTTGTGCGCATGCAGACAATCGAAATAAGGCTTTTCCAGATAAGTCCGGTTGCGGACTTCGACCGCGTAGCGGAATGACGGCGGTAACGCTCCCAGAAACGGGTTCAATTGCCCGGCGAATTCCCGCAGCGGCGTCCCGCGTGCTCCGAATTCGAATATCAGTGTACCGATGCGATCCCGATACGGCGCGAGCGGTTCCAGGAACAACGCATTCAGCGCGTCCGCATTCAGAAACGATTCGTTCTTCATGCCCGCGCGCGGACCGTAACGGGCGTGCTTAGGAAATACCTCCGCCGTCACTTCTTCCGGCACCTTGAGCGCGAACCATAAGCCCGCCGGCGCGGACGCAAACAGCCGGTGCCAATATTCCGGTGACGGAAACTGATAGAAGGAGAAATCGCCGCAGACGATGGGAAACGTCTCCGCATACTCGGCGAGACACTCCGCCTCAAAGCGTTTCCTGGAAAGCTTGCCGCGAGTCAGATAACGCTCGCGGGTATAAATCTGGTCCAGCCAACCTTCGTACTTCCAGGAACTGGTCCCGATCCAAATCTTTTTCCCGGCCAAGGCCCGCAAGCGGGCGGCCAGGCCCGCGCGGTCAAATCCTGGAGCCTGGTCAAACAGCGGAAGCGATGTGGGGATCACCAGGCGTGCGCGGAACGGTTGTAATAGGGATCCGCGCCCGCCTCGATCGCACCGCCTTCCAGGATGCGGATCAGCACCGGAGCGGTTCCGTTGGAGTAGCGTGACGTGGGGCTGATCTTGTGGCCGCGATTGGCGAGGTCGGCGGCGGTGACCTGCGAAATGCGCTCGTCCAGTTCCAGATCGCCGCGAATCCAGGCGTGGTTGTCGAAGCTCGATACCAGGTGCCGGGTTCCGAAGCGCGGCGCTTCAATCGCATTCTGCGCGTTCATCCGGAATTGCAGCGAATTGAGCAGCACCTGGAGAAGTCCCTGTTCCTGGTTATCGCCACCCGGCGTGGAAAGAACCGCCAGCGGGCGCCCGTCGGCCATGGTAACCAGCGTCGGCGTCAAGGTGATGCGGGGACGCTTGCCGGGGGCCAGTTCATTGGGATGCCCCGGGATCAGTACGAAGCTCTGCGCGCGAACGCTCAACGGAATGCCGGTGTCGCCGGCGATCACGCTGGGCAGCCAGGCTCCCGAAGGCGTCGCCGTGAACATGATGCCGTCCTTATCGATGGCGTCGACGCAAGTCGTGTCGTGCGCCATCAGAACCGGGTCCAGAGTCACGTGCGCTACTTCCTCTTCGGCCGGATGACGGCCGGTCTTGCCATGCACGGTCCCGGGCCGGAAATCCATCGACACCCTATCCCCAATCAGCTTCCGGCGCTCCGTGGCATATTCTTTGGAGAGCAGTACGTCCGAGGGAATGTTATTGAACTTGGGGTCGCCGTAATAAGTGTCGCGGTCGGCGTACGCCAGCTTGAGCGCTTCCGTCACTCTGTGTATGTAAGCAGGCGAGTTGAAAGCGGGTTGATCCTCAAAGCCTTCCAGAATATTCAGCGTCTCCAGCATGGCGGGACCTTGCGTCCAGAAGCCGTTCTTGTAGACGCGATAACCCTTGAACGTGGTGGAGACAGGTTCTTCCGGCTGCAACCTGAACGCGGCCATGTCTTCGTAACGCAACAAGCCGCCGTTCGCCTTGCTGAACGCATCAATCTTGCGGGCAACGTCGCCGCGATAGAAGAAATCGCGAACTGCGTCAATCGCGGCCTGGCGGGCGGCGCCCCCGGCTAGGGCCTTCTTTTCCGCTTCCGCCATGGTACGCAGCGTGCGCGCCAGGTCGGGCTGGCGGAAAATCTCACCGGACCGCAGCGGTCTGCCGTTGGGCAAAAAGTGCGCCTTGGAGGTGGGCCAAACGGTAAAAAACGGAGCGCTGTAGTTGATCGCATTAGCGCGCATGTCATCCAGCGAGAAGCCGTCCGCCAACTCGATGGATGGCGCAATCACGTCCTGGAACGTCATGGTGCCGTACTCGCGCAGCGCCACTAGCGCCGCGTCCACCATCCCCGGTACCAGCGCGGGCATCAAGCCTGCGCCGGGAATAATTCCCTTCAGTCCCCCGGGTTCGCGCTCCATCACTTCAAAGGGCTGTAACGGCCGCTTGCGGAACAGGTCCGCGGAAGCCAGCATGGGCATGGTGCCGATCCCGGCGATCGAATGCACCTTGCCGTCTTTGGTGCGGATGAGAACCGCAGCCTCGCCGCCGAAGCCGTAGTGGGAAAGCTCGGTGACCGACGCCGCGAACATGCTGGTCACGCCGGCATCCACCGCGTTTCCACCTTTGTAATAGATGCGCATGCCGGCTTCGGTAGCGTATTCACTACCCGCGGCAACCGCGCCGTGAACCCCGCGAACCGGCTGCCGGAGAGGCCGCTCCGGTTCCCGGCGCATCTGAGCGGCACAAGTGACCGCAAGAGCAAAAATGAACAACGCTTTCGTTGGCTTCATGAGGTTCCTTTGCAAAAGCTGGCTTCATTATACTTGCTCCGCAAATCACTTTATACTGGTGCTTTCGGTGGTGCCGCTTTCGGTGGAAGAAAATACTTTACAGAACGCGCCGGTGGAAAGCGCTACGGCGCGGGAACGGGAACCCATGCTGCATTGTCCGGTTTGCAGCCGCCGGCTGTCCGAACGCAAATGTAAATTGGTCTGCGAGCAGTGTGGCTACTACATGTCTTGCGCTGACTATTATTGAGAGCGGACTATTACTGAGATTCGAGGCGAACTCCTTTCATGAGTGAACTGGCGGATTGGTTGGAACGATTCCGGCGCGGAGCCGAACTGGTGGCCGTAGCCACCACCGGAGCCGCCGGCTCCATGCTCGACTTCAAGCCCGGCGAGGGAAAATGGGGCATCCGCACGATCGTGTGCCACCTGGCGGACACGGAAATCGTTTTCGCCATGCGCATCCGGCAAATGATCGCCGAAGAAAATCCCAGCATTCCCGCCATCGATCAGGACTTGTGGGCCGATCGTCTGGACTACGGCAAACGGAAGCTCTCGCAAGCGCTCGATACCTTCCGCCGTACGCGCGCGGAAAACTACGAGCTTTTGAAGGATCTTCCGGAGCAAGCCTTCGCGCGAACCGGCCAGCACAGCAAGCGCGGCACCGTCACCGTCATGGACCTGCTGAAAATCTTCGCTCAGCATCCGGAAAAGCACGTGGGGCAGATTCAAGCCGCGCGAGCCGCCTACAAGGAATTCAAAGCTTCGCAGGCGCAGCCGGCCGCCCAGTAACCGCTTCTGGCATCCGCTAGTATGGAGAACAGACCGGAGGACCGTGGATTGCCCAAGAACGAAGACGGCGAATTCGAATTGATTTTAGCGAACCGCCAGCTCCTGAGCGTGTTCTTCATCATCGTGATTCTGCTGGGTGTGTTTTTTACGATGGGCTACATCGTGGGGCGCAACTCGGCGCCCCTGGCCGCGGACGCCACCGGCACGCAAACGGGAGGCAGCCCGCTGGTGGTGGAAGCCCCGCCACACGCTCCGGAAGCCGCTCCGGTGGAGACTCCCGCGGCAGTATCCACTACGCCACGTGAGCCGCCGTCCGTGGCTGAGCCTGTGAAACCGGAACCTGAGCCGGCACCGGCTCCCACTCCCGCTAAATCGGCGGCACCGGCGAAGGCTTCGCGATCCGAACCCAAGGGGCGCCCTGCCGCCGGCCAGTCCTACCTGCAACTCGCCGCGACCAGCCCGCATGAGGCGGACATCATGGTGGACGTATTGCAGAAGAAGGGCTTCAAGGCCATGGCAGCGGAAATTGAAGGAAGACCAGGAACGTTTCGGGTTCTGGTCGGACCGGTAGCGGAGAACACCACCAACAAAGTTCGCGCCGAGCTCCAGGGCGCCGGTTTCCCTGGCAACGCAGCGATCCGAAGAACGTTCTAGCCAAGAACTGCTCGTGAACAATCTGGCGCTATCCCTCGCATCGGCGGTCTTGCTGACGCTGGTGTTGCCCGGATTTGGCCTCACTTGGTTGGCACCTGTCGCGTTGGCTCCCGTGCTGATTGCCTGCGCGCGAGAAACCTCCTGGAAGCGGCGCTGGCTGTTCGGGTGGGCCGCGGGATTTGTTTTCTGGTGCGGCGTCTGCCCTTGGATCCGGTTCGTGCTGGAAGTCCACGGCGGCATGGGCCGCTGGGGAGGCTGGGGCGGTTTCGCGCTATTCGGCTTATATAAAGGACTCCCCCTGGCGGTGTTCGCCGCGCTGGCGGGTTTTCTGCTGCCACGGTGGTGGGCGATTCCCTCCGTTGCCGCCTTGTGGACGGGAATCGAGCGTACTCACGGCTTCTTCGGCTTTGCCTGGCTCGACCTGGGAAACGCCGGCATCGATATGCCGCTGCCGATGCGGCTGGCGCCCATCACCGGAGTCTACGGATTGTCGTTCCTTTTCGCGATGCTCGCTTGCGGCGCCGCGTCGGTGATCCTCCACAGACCACGACGGCAGCTCGCCTGGCTGCTGTCGCTGGTGGTCCTGCTTGGTCTTCCCCGCGCACCGCGCCCACAACCGGGAACCCAGAAGGCGCTGATTGTCCAGCCCAATATCGACACGGAATTGCAGTGGACCGCGGAAGTCTTACGAGAGATGCAGTTAAAGCTCGCCCTGCTCTCCCGCGCCCGCGGAGCGCATCTGATCTTGTGGCCCGAGGTTCCCGCTCCGTTCTACGTGGATGACCCGGCGTTTCGCGATTACGCCGCGGGCGTTGCGCGCGCGTCGGAGACTCCCTTTCTTTTCGGTGCTGTGGGACGAACCGCGGCGCGGGAGCCGCTGAACTCGGCAGCCCTGTTTGATGCGGCCGGCAATCTCATCGACCGTTACGACAAGATCGATCTGGTCCCCTTCGGCGAATTCATTCCACCCCTGTTCGGTTGGGTGAACCGCATCACGCACGAGGCCGGCGACTTCGTTCCCGGAACGCGGCGCGTGATCTTCCCGCTGGATGGGCATCGCATGGCGGCCTTCATCTGCTACGAATCCGCGTTTCCGGATCTGGTCCGTGAGTTCACGCATCTGGGCGCCGAAGTTCTGGTGAACCTGTCGAACGACGGCTACTTCGGCCATAGCGCCGCGCACGAACAGCATCTGGCCATTGTCCGCATGCGGGCCGCGGAAAACCGCCGCTGGATTCTGCGCGCCACCAATGACGGCATCAGCGCGGCCATCGATCCTCGCGGGCGCGTGGTCCAGCGGTTGGCTCCGTTTGCACAGACCGCGGCTTTGGTTCCGTATGACTACGGCCGCGAAGAGACCCCGTATACCCGGTACGGCGACTGGTTCGCCTGGGGATGCTTCGCCCTCGGGCTCGCGCTCGCCGGTTACGGGGCCCGGTTACCGGCCCAGTTACGGCCTACGAGTGACGGATCACCAGCACATCGCCGTCCTTAACGATGTACTCTTTGCCTTCCAAACGCAACAGGCCTTTCTCTTTCACGCCGGGGTAGCCGCCGTGATCGAGCAGCGCCCGCCAGTTCACCACCTCGGCGCGAATGAATTTCTTTTCGAAGTCGCTGTGGATGGCCCCGGCCGCGTGGACGGCCTTACTGTTCAGGGGAATGGTCCAGGCGCGCACTTCCGTTTCGCCCGCCGTCAGGAACGACATGAGGCCGAGCAGCAGGTAGGTCGCGGCGATCAGACGCTCCATGCCGGACTCCTTTAAGCCGTAGCTGGCCAGCATCTCCTGGGCTTCGTCAGAACCTAACTCGGCGAGCTCGGCTTCGATCTGGCCGCAGATCGCGGTGACGGCGGTGTTGCGGCGTCCGGCAAACGGCCCGTTGCGGTATTCTTCTTCCACTTCGTGCAGCCGCGCGGCGTCCTTTTCGCCCAGGTTCAGCACGCACAGCATCGGCTTCTGTGAAAGAAATTGGAAACCGCGAATGCGTTTCTCTTCGTCGGCGCTGTACTCCAGCCCGCGCAGAGCTTGGTTGGCTCCGAGTGCGGCTTGGAGGCGCTCCAAAAGCGCGAACTCGTGATCCAGCTCCGGGTTCTTGATCTTCTTGCGGTCTTTATCGACGCGCTCCATGCGCTTCTCGACGACCACCAGATCGCTGAGGATCAGCTCGATCTCGACGTCCTCGAAATCGCGCACGGGATCGACGGAGCCCTTTTCGTGCGGGACGGTGTCGCTTTCGAACACGCGCAATACCTGCGCCAGTGCGTCCGCCACGCGGAGACTGGCCAGGTAGCCGGGATCGCGCAGGGCTTCTTTCGAGATCGAAGGAAAGTCCAGATACTCCACCGTCGCGTAGGTGATCTTAGGAGGCTGATATAGCTTGGCCAGCGCGTCCACGCGGGCATCCGGCACCTTGGTGATGCCCACCCGGGCTTCCAGCGTTCCCACCCGCGCCGCTTCATGCGCGCCCGTGAGAATGGTAAACAAACTGGTCTTGCCCACCATGGGCAATCCGATAATGGCTGTCTTCATGGATTGTGTTTTTTCTGTCCGCGAACCGGACCGGACGGCGTCAAAGCGGAACGTCCACGGACGTGAGAATCTCTTCTAAAACTTTCTCCGCGCCGCCCTCGCCGCGCGCGGTTGCGGCGGTCCGCTGGTTCACCAAAACACGGTGCGCGAATACCGGAACCACCAGGCGCTTGACGTCGTCAGGCGTCACATAATCGCGCCCCTCGACCGCGGCCAGCGCCTGCGCCACGCGGAACAGGGCCTGCGCCCCCCGCGGGCTCACTCCCATGATCAAGGCCTCATGAGAACGGGTCTGCTGAACCAGGGCCAGGATGTAATCGACCAGCGCTTCGTCCACCGTGACGCGCGCGGCCGCTGCCTGCAAATGCAGGAGCTCTTCACTCGAAACCACCGGGCGAATTTTGTCCAAGGCAGGTTCGACGCCTTGCCGCAGGATTTCACGCTCCGCCTGGTTGTCGGGATAGCCGATGCGAATTCGCATCAGGAACCGGTCGAGTTGCGATTCCGGCAGCGGGTAGGTTCCATGGTGTTCCACCGGATTCTGCGTGGCGATCACCATGAACGGCTGCGCCAGGGGCCAGGAGCGCCCGTCGATGGTGACCTGTTGCTCATTCATCGCTTCGAGCAGCGCCGACTGCGTCTTGGGCGTCGCGCGATTAATTTCATCCGCCAGCAGGAAATGCGCGAAGATCGGACCCCGCTTGAACTCGAACTCCTGCGAGTGGGCATTGTAGATGGTCACGCCCAGCACGTCGCTCGGCAGCATGTCGGAAGTGAACTGGAGACGGTGGAAGCTCGCATCCACGCTGCGGGCCAGCGCCTGCGCCAGCGTGGTCTTTCCCACGCCGGGCACGTCCTCGATCAACAAATGTCCGCGCGCCAGCAAGCAGGCGAGCGACAGGCGCAACACCTCCGGCTTCCCGCGGATGGCGTCGCCCAGTACCGCTTCAATCTCCTGGAGCTTGGCAAGCGGGACGGGCGGGCTATAAACAGTGTCCCGCATCTAGAGCCATGATAACCAAGTACGCGGCGATTTCGCTCATCGAATTATCACAAATACCGCGAAGAAAGGGTCAGATCCGAAAGCGCGGCCACGCGCACAGGATCATTGACGTAGAAGCCCGCGGCACACTCGACACCAATCGACAAGCCCAGGTTGCGGGCGGCCGACAAACGCAGATCCACGTAACCGCGGCTCTTCATTTGTGTCGCATGGGCGAGCATCGCCGCCTCCCAGTCCTTCACCACGTCGCTCACGTCGATCACGATATCGGGTTCGCCGTACTCTTTGGTGATCGTGTAGTAGTACAGCGCCGAAACTGCGTGCGCCGCCGTGCCCGCGAGTGAAAATCCTTTTAAGGAACTCAGACCTCCGTAGCGCGCCAGACGGCAGGCATCCCGCATGAGTTTTCCTGCAACGGCGTGGTCGGGATGCTGATTCTCATCGGTGTGCGGCGCCAGCACGATAGCGGGCTGAAACTTGCGGATCTCGAACGCCAGTTTCAACGCATACTCGGGCGTTCGTTGCAAATGGCAGTCCCCTCCGAAATCGAGAAACTCGATCTCGGCGCCGATCAGCTTCGCGGCCGCGCGGGCCTCCGCTTCACGGCTCTCCGGGGTCCCGTTGCTGGCCGCCTCGCCGCGCGATAACACCAGCAGTTTGACGCGGTTCCCTTTGCGGCTTTCCTGGATTAGAACGTGCGCGCAGCCGAACTCGATGTCATCGGGATGCGCGCCCACGGCCAGAATATTCATGGCTTACTGCCAGCTCTGCGCGAGCTTCGCGAACGTACGCACGCACACGCCGGTCGGTCCCTTGGCCAGGAACGGTTTGGCGTCGTCGAGCCACGCGGTTCCGGCAATGTCCAGGTGAACCCAGGGAGTGTCTTCCGCGAATTCCTTCAGGAACCAGGCCGCGCTGATGGCCCCGCCCCAGCGTCCGCCGATATTGGCAAGGTCCGCGAAGGCGCTCTTGAGCAGATCCTTGTAATCCTCATCGAGCGGCATGTGCCACATCTTCTCGCCTTCGTCCTTGGCGGCGGCCATCACGCGGCCCAGCAGCGCGTCGTTATTGGTGAAGACACCCGTGTTCACCGATCCCAGCGCCACCACGATCGCGCCGGTCAACGTAGCGGCATCGACCAGATGGGTGCAGCCCAACTGCTTGGCGTAGGTAATCGCGTCGTTGAGGATTAAGCGCCCCTCGGCGTCCGTGTTCAACACTTCAATGGTCTTGCCGGAGAGCGATTTCACGATGTCGCCGGGCCGCTGCGCGCGCCCGCTCAGCATGTTTTCGACGGACGGCACGAAACCGGTCACCGTGACGGAAGGCTTCAGTTGGGCGATGGCGCGCATGGCTCCCAATACGGCCGCCGCGCCGCACATGTCGTATTTCATTTTTTCCATGCCGTCAGCCGGTTTAATGGAAATTCCGCCGCTGTCAAACGTCACGCCCTTGCCGATCAGCGCCAGATGATCTTTCGACTTGGCTCCGCCCGCGGGTTGATAGCGCAGGACGATGAACACCGGTGGCTCGTCGCTGCCTTGCGCCACGCCGAGCAAAGATCCCATGCCCAGTTGCCGCATGCGGTCGCGCTCCAGCACTTCGATGTCTAACCCGTACGCCGCGGCCATCTCGCGCGCCTTACTTGCCAGCGCCAACGGCGTCATGCGATTGGCCGGCTCATTGCCCAGGTCGCGCGTGAAATTCTGCGCTTCCGCCAGAATGACGCCGCGCCGCAGGGCCGGTTCGAGTTGCGGTGTCTTCGCCGCCGCCACCACGTCGAACGCCTCCAGAGGCTTGGCATCGGTCGACGGCTTATTCATGTCCGGCTCGTAGTTGCCCAGAATTGCGCCTTCGACCGCGCCTTCCACCGCCGCTTCCGCGCTTCCGCCGCCCAGCATGAACGCCAAACGCTTCACGCCCTTCTGCTTGAGCGCGCGCACCAGCGCTCCTACGGTCTTGCGCAACGCAGCCGCATCGAACTTGTCTTTTTTTCCACCGCCAACTACGACCAGCCGCTTGGCCTTGAGCCCCTGGGGCAAATGCAGAACGGTCATCTCGCCCGGCTTGCCCGTGAATTCTCCGGAGGACTTCAATTCGTCCAGCCACGCCTTCGCCGCCGGAATTCCCTCGCCGTCCTCAAACAGCACCACCGCCACGGCATCGGCTTCCACCTGCTCCAGCGGAGCGTACACCAGTTTGCATTCCATAATCGGTTTATTCCTTACGCTTCCTCGCCATGCCGGCGCGCGCTTCGTCTTTCATTTCGCGCTCGCGCTCGCTCTCCCGTTTATCGTGCAGCTTCTTGCCTTTGCCGATCGCCAATTCGACTTTGACCAGGCCGTTCTTCAAATATAGCTTGGTTGGCACCAGCGTCAGGCCCTTTTCGCGAGTTTGCCGCAGCATTTTGTCGATTTCGGCGCGATGCAGCAGCAACTTCCGCTTGCGTACCGGCTCGTGATTCATGATGTTGCCGTGGGAGTACTGGCCGATGTGCGCGTTGCACAACCACGCTTCATTGCCGCTGACTTCGCCATAGGCGTCCTGCAACTGAATTTTGCCATCGCGCGCCGACTTCACCTCGGTCCCGCTGAGCACCACCCCTGCCTCCACGTAGTCTGATAGCGTATAGTTGTGACGAGCCGACCGGTTGTCGCTCAAGACCTTGATTTTTTCTTCCACAGACGGGGCTCGCGTGGCGTCAAGATTAGTGATGCCACACCTTCAGTGTATCACGCCCGGCGCCGCTGGGTACCGGTAAGATAATGAAGAGAAAACACTTATTCGTTATCAGCCTGGTACTAGCCATCTTGTGCCTAAGCCTGCAGGCCAAGACCCGCAAAGGCGACCGGTTCCTGCGCGACGGCCGCTTGGCAGAGGCCAAGGGCGACTGGGACACCGCGCTCCAACTTTATGAGCAGGCTTACGACGAGGACCCCATGGATGCCGGCTACATGGCGGTGATGCGGAGGGGGCGTTTCCAAACAAGTCAGAAGCACGTCGACGCGGGTCAGAAGTTGCGCACCACCGGCCAGCTCGAAGAAGCGTTGCAGGAATTCCAGAAAGCGCTGATTGCCGATCCCTCTTCCGCCATCGCCTTACAGGAGATCAAACGGGTTCAGGACATGCTGGCGGCCGGTACCGCGAACGTCAGGCCTGAGGATCGCGGCCTTACTCCGGCCGAGCGCATCCGCCGGGATTCCGCCGAGCGTGTGGAGTCCATGATGGAACCGCCCGCGCTGAAACCCACCAACATCGTCATCCCTGTATTGAAAATGAACAACCAGCCGCCGCGCGTGCTCTACGACACCGTGGCCAAGCTCGCGGGTGTCAACGTGGTTTTTGATTCGCAATACACCCCGCCCACCCGCAATTTCAACGTGGATTTGACCAACACCACCGCGGAGCAGGCTTTCGACTATCTGGCCACGCTCACCCGCACGTTCTGGAAGGCGATCACACCCAACACCATTTTCGTGGCCGAAGATAACGTCACCAAGCGCCGCGATTACGAAGACGACGTGGTGAAGGTGTTCTATGTGACCAACGCCACGTCGGTACAAGAGTTCCAGGAAATCGCCACCGCCATTCGTACCGTCGCGGAAATCCGCCGCGTGTTCACTTACAACGCGCAGCGCGCCATGATCGTGCGCGACACGGTGGATAAAGTCGCCCTGGCGGAAAAGCTGATTCATGATCTCGACAAACCCAAATCCGAAGTAGTCGTGGATGTCATCGTGATGGAGGCCAACACCAAGTACACCCGCGATCTGGCGGCGGCCATTGCGTCCAGCGGATTGAGCATGCCCGTTACGTTCACTGGTGGAACCACCACCGCAACGTCCGCCGCTGGAACCGCGGCGGCCGGCAGTAACAGCACCACGTTAAACCGTCTGGGTAGACTTTCCAGCAACCAGTTCACCACCAGCTTGCCTGGCGCGCTACTACAGGCCCTTCTCACCGACAACCGCACCAAGGTCCTGAACAACCCGCAATTGCGCGCCTCCGATGGCCAGAAAGTGAGCCTGAAGATCGGCGACCGGATTCCCTACGCCACCGGCAGCTTTCAGACCAATACCGCCGCGGCGCTGGTTTCGACGCAATTCAACTACGCCGATGTCGGCGTCAACGTGGATATCACGCCGCAGGTGCATTCCGCCGATGAGGTGACGCTGCACGTGGAAGTGACTGTGTCGAGTGTCGTGGAGCGCATCTCCATCGGCGGTATTGAGCAACCCGTGATCGGGCAGCGTTCCAGCATCGCCGATATTCGCCTGCGCGAGGGCGAAGTGAACATCCTGAGCGGCCTGAGCCAGACTCAGGATTCGACCACCATCACCGGGCTGCCGGGCCTGGTTAATATTCCGGTGCTGGGCAGGTTGTTCGGCAGCGAAAAGAAGTTTGTGGCGCGTGGTGATATGATGATCGCGCTGATCCCGCACATCGTACGCACACCTGACTACACGGCCGAAAATCTGCGCGGCATCTACGCGGGAACCGATCAGGTGGTGAAGATCAACTACGCGCCGAAGACGAATAAAGCACCCAGCCCGGCGGAGCCGGCTCCCGCGGCAGCGCCGCCGGCGGTAATTGCTCCGGCTGCCCCCATCGCTGCCGGTGGGGCGCGCGCCAGTTTGGTGGGCCCGGCTGCGCCCGCCGCCGCGGGTTCCGTGATTACCGTAACGGTGCAAATTGACAACGTGGCCAACGTTTCCTCCGTTTCCCCCCTCCGCATCAAATACGACGCGGAACGTTTGCGCCTGGAAGACATAGTCCCTGGCGATCTGCTGACCCGCGGCGTCGTCGCCCCGGCGTCGGTGAAAGATATCCGTAACGATGCCGGCGAAGCATCGCTTACCGTGACCCGGCCCGCTGGAGCCGCCGCGGTGACCGGGTCGGGCATCCTGGCAACTCTGACCTTCCGCGCCACAGGCACCGGCGAGGCCCCCGTGACCATCTCCGAGATCGGATTGAAAGATACCCAGTCAGCGCCCATCAATGCCACCACCAGCCCTCTGGGAGTGCAGATCCGGTAATGGCCAGGCGCGGGAACCAGCGCGGTCTTACCCTGATCGAGCTCATTGTCGCCTTCTCCATCATGGCGCTGCTGACCTCCATGGCAGTGCCCTTGGCGCGCTACAAAGTCCGCCGCGACAAAGAGCGCGAACTGGTCTACGCGCTTCGTGAAGTCCGCAAGGCCATCGACGACTATAAAGACGCCGCGCTGGCCGGTAAGATCGAGGTCAAGCTGGGAACGGAAGGCTATCCCGAATCGCTCGACCAGCTTGTTGAGGGCGTCAAGCTGTTGCAGGACGCGCAAGGCAAGAAGATCAAATTCCTGCGCCGCATCCCGCTGGACCCCATGACCAATCGCCGCGACTGGGGCATGCGCAGCATGCAGGACGACCCCAAGTCGCAAAGCTGGGGCCGCCAGAATGTCTTCGACGTGTACACCAAGAACCTGGACCGCGCCCGTGACGGAACGCCCTATGCGGAGTGGTAACGCCGCGGTGACGCCGCGCCGCGCCGGCTACACGCTGATCGAGCTCATCATCGTCATGGCCATCATTTCCGTGCTGGTGTCCATCGCCGTGCCGTTGTATCAGAAGTCTCTTCTGCGCACGAAGGAAAGCCTGCTCAAGAACAACTTGTTCACGCTGCGCACGGTCATCGACGAGTACACCTTCGACAAGCAAAAGGCTCCGCAGACCCTCGACGATCTGGTCACCCAAGGCTATTTGCGCAACATCCCCGTCGATCCGATCACAGGCAACAATCAGACCTGGCGCGTCATCATGGAGGACGCCGTGACCTCGGTCGATCAGACCCAGCCCGGCATCTACGACGTGCGCAGCGGGTCGGACCTCAAGAGCCTTGAGGGTCCGCCCTACGCTGAATGGTAACGGCGAGTGGTGACGGCCGCCTTTACGGCTGCTTTTCCGCCGGATACCGCGTATCGAGCGGCTTGTAAGGATTCGCACGAATGTTCAGATCGACGCAGTGGTGATAAGTGTAATCACCATCCTTGTTCAGCGCATGGTTGGCCATGAACTGGATGATCTGCAGCGTGCACTTGGCGCAGTTGATATTCGGGACCTCGATGTCGGTCTCGAATTCCTTTTCGGGCTTGGTCACGTGGGGCCACAGACCGTTGGCGATGATGGGCGGCATGGGCGGATACTCGACGGACGCCGACATGGACCACGGCCCGGCCGGTCTGGGTTCCGTCTTGGCCACGGGATCCTTTGGAAGCTCGGAGCGCGAATTCACCGCCAGCGCGATCCGGTAGAAACCCGGATGATAGACCGTCTCCATTAACTTGATGTGCAGCTTGTCTCCGCCCTGGATTCTGGTCACCGCGTTCGTGGGTTTGCCCGGATCGGCCGAAGTTCCGCCGCAAGGCGCGGCCTTTTGCGGATCGCCGTTGGTAGACTGTTCGATCCATTGTGCCGGTTCGAGCAGCCGGAAATGCGCATTACTGTAAGGCGCCATCACCGCGAGAGCGGCGGAGCCGAGTAGCAGTTGCTGAATGATTCTCATGGTTATCCCTCCCTGTAGGTAGACTTCACAAGATTAACAAACTTTCGCGCAGCGCTGGCAGCACGTCACTTCCCCGTAAGTACCGTTTCCGGCGCCGGCTGCTTGCGGAAGGAGACGTCTTTCGCCTCCGGCCCTTTCCATACCACGACGGCGCCAATCAGCAGCACGACAGCGGCCAAGCCGCCCATGGACGCCGTGTAGCTGAAGTGCTCGCCCAGTTCGGCCTCGATCCAGCCGACACTCGATGACAGTACTACGCCAAGCTGATAGGACAATCCGGGAAAAATGCCGCGCAATGGACCGGGTGACAATTCAGTGAGGTGCGCGGGAATCACGCCCCAGGCCGCTTGCACCATGAACTGCATCAGGTACGCGCCCACCATCACCAGCGGAGTGATCGACGCTCCCACCCACAGCGGAATCACGCACACGCACAGCAGCAGCGCGATCACAATCATCCGGCGGCGGCCCAGCCTATTCGATAGAGTTCCTCCCACCAACCCGCCCATCATCGCGCCAATCATGGAAATCGAAGTGATGATCGCAGTCATGGGCACGTCGAAGTGCCGCTGGCGTTGCAGATACGTCGGATACATATCCTGCGTCCCGTGGGAAATGAACGTCATCATGGTCATCAGCAGAATCATGTAGCCAAAGCGCGGCAGGTTTCCGAAGACGGCGGCCTTGTACGTTCCCCAATCGTTGGTGCGCTGTTCTTTCCACGCTTCTGGTTCAGAGACCTTCAGACACAGCGCAACAGTGAGCAACGCCGGAATAGCTCCGACGAAGAACATCGCGCGCCAGCCCCAGACCGGAAAGATCGTGAAATACGCGATGGCCGCCAGCAGGTTTCCGAAAGAATAACCTTCCTGCAGCAATCCCGATACCGTTCCGCGCCACTTGGCGGGAACGCTTTCGAGCGCCAGCGACGCGCCCACGCCCCAATTGCCGCCCATCCCGATGCCATACAGCATGCGCAGAATAAAGAACGTTGTGTAGTCGGGCGCAAACCCCGATGCGACCTCCATGACCGTGTAGAACAGAACGTTCGCCACCAGCAACGGCCGCCGTCCATAACGGTCCGCCAGCAAACCAAAGGCGAACGCGCCCACCGGACGCATGAACAAAGTCGCGGTCAGTGTCAGAGCAACCTGCGGCCTCGACACGCCAAAGTCCGCGGCAATCGCCGACAAGGTCATGACCACGACGAAAAAGTCGAACGAGTCGATGGTCCAGCCGAGGAACGCCGCGCTCACGGCGAGCGGGCCGCTGGACTTGCTCTGACCGGAATGGTGAGTGGGCTCGATCATGAATTCCTTAAGAGTAGCGCACGGTGCGCCAGTCGGGCGTTTCCACAAAGGAACGGTCGATATCGGCAACCGTCCGCGTGCCGCAGTTGGCCATTGCCAATCTCAGCTCGCCCTGCACGATCTCGAGCACGCGATCCACTCCGGCCTGCCCGAAGGCGCCCATGCCCCACAGGAACGGCCGCCCGATGCCCACCGCCGTCGCTCCCAGGGCCAGCGCTTTGAAAACATCGGTTCCGCGGCGCACGCCGCCATCGACGAACACGGGAATCCGTTTGCCAACGGTATCCACAACCTCAGGCAGAGCCTGAATCGTGGGGCGAAGGGTATCGGTGGAGCGGCCTCCGTGATTGGAAACCAGAATCCCGTCGATGCCATGCTCCAGGGCCAACCGCGCGTCCTCGCGCCCGTCGAGTCCCTTCAAGAACAACTTGAGCTTGGTCGCCTTGCGCAGGCGGGCGACGAATTCCCAGGTCATGGCCTGGTACTGCGTGCTCACACCGGTCAAGTCGATGCCGTCGTACATCTTGCGTTCTTTCGCCGACGGGGCCGTGCCCCCGTCATGGCAGCCGTAGCATTGTGTCAGATCCTTGGGCCGCGTGCGCAGAAACGTCTGGCTGTTACGCCCCGTCGTGTTGTCGCAAGTCAGCGCGATGACGGGACATCCCGCGGCTTCCACGCGCCGGACGATCTTCTCGGTAGCCTCCCACTTGTTCGTGGCGTAAAGCTGATACCAGACCGGACGGCCGTGCGCGGCGTTGACTTCTTCGACGGCGGTCGAAGTGGCCGTCGACAGCATCTGCATGGTGCCGCGGGCCCTGGTGGCGCGAGCGACGGCAACTTCCCCTTCCGGATGGAACGCCTTTTCGCCCCCCGTCGGGCACGTAAAAATCGGCGTGTTGTACATCTCGCCGAAAAGGCTCACCCGCATGTCTATTTTCGTGGCGTCGCGCAGACGTCGCGGCCGGAGTTGGATGTGACGGTACGCTTCGTGATTGGCGCGCAGCGTCCGGTCATCATCGACGCCACTGGCCATATATGCCCAGTGCCCCTGCATGACCTTGCGGCGCGCGGCTTCCTCGAAGAACGTTACGTCCAGAGCCTGCTTGGGATCGGTAATCACTTCAGCGATTTCCGGCGCGTGCTGCTGCGCGTACGCGGTGATGCCGCCGAGGGCGGCCACGTACGGACTCCCGGCCAGAAACTTCAGAAACTCGCGGCGGCGATAATGGGACGGCATATTATGTAAACCTGGAGATCAACTTTATCGTATTTCCGCTTCCACGGCAAGACGCGCGGCCATAAATGTCGCTAGTATGTGATCTGTCCGGTTGAATTCACACATGAACTGTCCGCTTTGAAAAAGCGGCGGGGGAAGCTAGGGGGTGGACACCCCTCAGCAATACTCCGCGGCGGAAACGGAGCGGATGATGAAACTGCAAGACGTATTACTGA
>SHUD01000070.1 GCA_009697505.1 Bryobacterales bacterium | reverse complement strand
TCCCACCGCTCCGACGACTGTTCCTTTCTTGCGAACCAAAACCAGAAAACCTCCTTCGGCCAGCCGTAGAGGTGCAACGGGGTGAATAGACGAAACCGGACAGATCACGTGTGAACAAAACCGGACAGATTGACTTACTACCGACAGGCCGGAAGTTGATCCGCGATTCCGAACTGGAAGGTGTTCCATTTCGAGATACTTACGGCCCCTGACGGAACGCCTACCCCCGCGTGTTTCCCCTAACTCCTGATGAGACGAATCCGCCGGACCGGGCACAAATTGACGTACGAACCGCGCCGCAAGGAAACACCCGCTGGCGATGGGAAAACTCCCCCAATGGGACTCACAATGCGCGAGCTATGCCCGTGGTACGCCATTACGGTGAAGCATCAACATGAGCAGTCGGTCCGCTCGCTGCTGGAATCGAAAGGCCTGGAAGCCATGGCTCCAACCTATCGCGGCTGCCGGCGCTGGTCGGACCGTTTGAAGGAGTTGGAACTGCCCATTTTCGGCGGGTACGTGTTTTGCCGCTTTCCGTACCCGGAGCGGATTCAGGTGTTGGATACGCCAGGGGTCGTCAAGGTGGTCAGCTTCGGCGGCAAACCAGCGGAAATTCCGGACGCCGAGATCGCCGCCATCCAAACGGTGATCATGTCGCGGCTGCCGGCGCGTCCCTGGCCGTACCTAAAGCTTGGCGACCGAGTGTGCATTGCGCGCGGCCCGCTGCGCGGCTTGGAGGGAACGCTGCTGCGGGAGAAAGACCGGCTGCATCTTGTTGTCGGTGTTGAACTGCTGCAACGGGCGATGGCGGTGGAATTGGAAGTCGACATGGTGGAACCCGCGCGGGTGTTACGGGCGGCGGTTTGAGGAGGTCACGCATGCACGGGGTGTCGGCCCAACTGAACCTGGAAGCCCGCTGTCGAGTGCTGCTGACGACCCCCATGGAGACCTTTGTCGTGGGGCGTACCATCGTCATCAGCCGCGGGCTCATTGATGTGCTGCCCGATGAGGCCAGTCTGGCGCTGGCGCTGGCCGGCGAACTGTCCCACATTGCGCTGGGGCATCGGGCGCAAACGCAGTTCGCCTTCACGAATCAGACCATGCTGAGCGATCCTGAGTTGCTCCAGCGCTTCCGCTTCCGCCGCTCGGCCGAGGAGATGCTCGCCGCCTCCAAGAAAACCATCGACATCATGCGCGCGTCTCCATATCAGAAAACCGCGAACGCCGGACTGTTTCTGAAAGCGCTGGAAGCCCATCGCACGGCTCTGCCCCGGCTGTTGCAGGCCAATTTAGGGGATCAAGTCGCCGACCCCAACGCCTTGCGCCAGTTGGCGGAGTTCGCGGCTTCCGCTCCGGCTCTGGAAGAAGACAAGCTGGAGCAGATCGCGGCGCTGCCGCTGGGCTCGCGCGTGAAGCTGAATCCCTGGACCAACGGCATCGAACTGGTGAAGACGCGTCCGCTTGCGCTGTTATCGCCGCGCGAGAAGATGCCCTTTGAAGTGACGCCATTCGTGCTCTATCTCACCCGCACGGAGGCAAAATAGCGGCTAGGAAACTTGCAGTTCTTCCAGTTGCTGGCCGGTCCCGGCTTCAATGCCGGCATGGAGGCTATTGCCATGCGCGTCCATGGTCACAATGCCCACGAAGTCGTGAACCTGGAGCTTCCACATGGCTTCCGGAATACCGAACTCCAAGAAGTTGACGCCCAGGACTTTGTCGATCGAACGCGCGTAGTACTGCGCCGCGCCGCCGATGCCGTTGACGTATACGGCTCCGTGTTCCTGGAGCGCCGCCAGCGTCTTCTTGCCCATGCCGCCTTTGCCCACCACCACGCGCACGCCGAAATTCTTGATGATGTCGGCTTGATAGGGTTCTTCGCGGCTGCTAGTGGTGGGGCCGGCGGCCTTCACGGTCCAGTTCTCTCCGCTCTTGAGCATCACCGGGCCGCAGTGATACAGCATGGCGCCACGCAGGTCCACTCCCGGCGGCAGAGGGTTGTTCATCAAGTGTGCGTGCACGGCGTCGCGGCCGGTGTAGCACTCACCCGTGATCAACACCACGTCGCCCACTTTGAGCGCCCGGACCTGTTCCTCACTCAAAGGAGGACGCAGGATAATCTCGCGGCCACTCAGCGGGAACCCTTCGCCCTGGGTCATTTTCTCGACCGGCCGCTGCGGATCGCGGTACAACCAGTCGGCGATGGCGCCGCTGGTTGCATCCAGCTTCACGCCCAAGCGGCGAAAGGCCCAGCATTCGTATGCGACCGACACGAAGAAACTCGCCGGCAGACGGTTGGCCGCCGTAATCTTGCATCCGATCAAGGAGAGCTTGCCGCCGAACCCCATCGCCCCGATCCCCAGGCGGTTGGCCTCCTGCAGGATCTGATCTTCCAGCGCCGCCAGTTCCGGAATAGGATTCGTGTCATCCAGCGTGCGGAACAATTCCCCTTTGGCCAGATCATAGCCGTGCGCGCGATCGCTGCCGATACAGACGCCCACCGCTCCCGGCGCGCAGCCTTGCCCCTGTGCCTGCCAGATGGCGTGGAGGATGCACTTGCGCACGCCTTCCAGGTTACGGTTCACTTTGCCGGCGTGCTCGAGCTCGCAGGGAACGCTGTACTGAATATTCTTGTTCTCGCAGCCGCCACCCTTGAGGATCAGTTTCACTTCGATCTGGTCCTGCTCCCATTGTTCGAAGTGGATCACAGGGGTCTCGATACCGAGATTGTTGCCACTGTTCTTGCCGGTCAGCGAGTCCACGGAATTCGGCCGCAGTTTGCCGCGTTGGGTGGCTTCGGCGACGGCCTCGCGGATGGCTTTCTTCACAACCATCTGATTGACGCCAACAGGAGTGTGCACCACGAAGGTGGGCATGCCGGTGTCCTGGCAGATGGGCTGCTCGTCGTCCGCCGCCATATCGACATTGGAGGCGATAATGTTCAACGCCTGCGACGCCTGGGTGTCCGGCGTTTCCACCAGCAGCGCGCCTTTCATGGCCGCGCGGACATCCGGCGGAAGATTGGTGGCGGTCTGGGTGATCAGTTCAATGAGGCTGTCGACGAGAAATTGCATGCCGATTCAATTTTAGCGCGCCCGTGGTGTGCTGCGCGCTTGCCGCGAGCCGCGCGTGCCGGGTTAATCTTTGGGGTTAGTCTTTGTTGCGGCGCAGTTCGCAGTCGCAGCAATCGCTGCAACGCTTGCATTTATCGCAGCGGTGGTTGGGACAAGCGTCCTTGGTGCAGTAAACACAAATGCCGGCGGCGGCTTCATTGCAGATGCTGCACGGGTAGGTGAGGGTTTCCTGCATGATCTCTACTTGGCCGGAGCGGGCTTGGGAGCCGCCGGGCGGGCGGGCGGCTGCACCAGCGATCCGCGGCAGCGCTGGGCTTCCCGATCCACGATCTGAAATTCTTGCTCCTTGGTCTGCGCCAGGTCGCTGACGTATTGGCGAAGCTGATCGCGGTTGGTGGCGTTGGCTCCCAATACGCTCACCAGCAACTCGGCCACGGCGGGATTCTGGTAGCGGCGCACGCCATCCACCAGCGAGTTCACCTGCGCCTCCACTGCCTGCAAGCGGAACAACGCCTCCAGTGCGAGCGTCAGTTTTTCGGGTTGCCTACGCAGCGCCTGCGCCGCGCCCATGAGGTAGCCCACTTCGCTGCGCGCCAGCCGCCACTGCGTAGTGTAGGTGGCGGGCGCGCCCTGGGCTTCCCACTGTTGGGGCGTCAACTGTTCCAGAAGCGGATTGAGCCGCTCGGCCTGTTCCATCAGCGATGCGATATCTTTCGAGGTGTCCCAGGGAGCGGACACACCTTGCGCGTGGGCCAACCCGGATGGAACCAGGAAAAGGGAGAGAAGAGATAGGGCGTACTTCATACCTACCTGCTAGTTTCTCACGGTTGGCGGAAGGGGAGCTGCTGCCTAGAAAACCGGAGGTGGAGGCGGAGGCGGAGGCGGTGGAGGCGGGGGATTCTTCGTGGTGTCGCCAACCGGGCCACCGCCGGCGCCGCCAATGCCGCCGATGCCGCCGGAACCGGAGCGCGGCATCCGCGTGGCCACGGTAATCACCGCGTCGGCCATGGAGCGCAACACTTGCCGGGCCAGACTGCCCTTATCGAAGTTTTTGGCGATGGGTTCATTGCGGTAGACGCGTAACGACTCGCCCGTATTCAGGATCTTGGAATTACCGCGCGGCAAAAGAGCATGCTGAACTTCGACGGTACCTTCTTCCACTTCAACCAGCGTGGTTTCATCGTCGTCGTCGACAGAGATGTCAAAGGTGGTTCCGCGCACCGAGATCACGGCCGTCGGCGTCAATACGCGGTTCGGATTCGGGATATTTCCCAGATGCTCAATATGCACGCGGACCCGGCCCACCAGAACGTCGATGAAATCCTTCCAGTTGGGCGGGTTTTTGCGAAACACCACCCGAGAATTGGGAAACACCTCAAACGTGCTGCCCTCGGAAACCTGAAGGATCGCGTGCCCGTCAGCTCCCGTGAGGATCAAATCCTTGACGTGCACGGAATCTCCAATGGAGAGTGCCCACGGCTGAGCGTCTTTGAACACCGAAACCTGGCCGCTTTGGGTGACGACCTTCGCCGCGTAATTACTTGCATTAAAAGGAGCAAACTGGGCCGAACACACCGCTGCCATGGCTGTCAAAAGAAATGACAACTGGAGTGTCTGGCTGTGACGCAACCCTCGCAGCATAATTGTTACCCGCTCAGTGTACCATCAAAGTGCATTGCAAGGGACTGGCCTCAGTAATTTTTCCCTTAGATCACCTATGGAATCATGAGTTTCATGGGCAAAATGCCGATAGATACGCATGCCATGGAGCAGTCGAGTGTATAGTTTGTCCACGGTACCGGGGATCTTTGCCACAGTCTGGGCTACAGTCCGGGCCACGGTTCTGCTTGCCGGACTGGCATTCGCGCAGCCCGCGGCCGCACAGTCCACGTTTACCGACTGGCGGCAGACCGGTAACGCCGTGGCCGACCAGGGTCTGGCGGATTATGCCTCCGGGCCCACGCTCCGGGTTTGGTACGCCAACGGGAGTGTTCTGACGCAAACGCGGTCCGGACGGATATTCGAGACCAGTGACTTCGAGCATTGGCAGAAGTCTTCCGCGCCGGTTCCCGCGATCCCGCAAAGTGCTCCCGGAGGCGCTCTTCCCGAATCCGGAGCGCGCGCGATCGCGGCGGGCGAAGGACGCCTCTATGCATTCGGTGTTTTTGTGTACCGCTCCGATGACGGCGGCAAGATCTGGGAAAACCTAACTGCCTTTCGCGGGAAATCGATTGTCGGCGCCGGGCTGCAGGATCTGGCGGTCGCGCCCGGTGATGGTGACGAGTTGGTGGTTGCCGGAGACTCGGGTTTGTTCCGCTCCGTCGACGGAGGCAAGTCGTGGTCGGGGATTAATGACGGTTTGCCGAACTTTTCCGTAACCCGGATACTGGATCTGCCCGCCGCTGACCAGGGTCTGCGGGTGGCGCTGTGGAACCCAAATCTTTTGAACAACAACACCGTGACTTGGCCGCCGGGAAATAAGTTGGCCTGGCTACCCGCTTCGAGCCGCGATGTGGATACCGAATCCCAATTGCGCGCGGCGCTGTCGGCGCAGTTCGGCGTCCTGGTGACCGCTTTTGCCATCGCGGGCGATGCCGTCTACGCAGGTACGCGGACCGGGGAGATTCGCGTGTCGGCGGATCGCGGACTCAACTGGCGGGTTTCTGCTTCCTACGGTGCGGGTCTGCTGGAGCGCTTTTGGATCGACCCTCAGGATTCGCGGGTGGCTCTAGCGGTTTTTGGCCCGGAGCCAGAAGATGGGTTGCGCTTGCGTCCGGAAGTTCACGTGGTCCACACTGTGAACGGAGGAGCTTTTTGGGACGATTTCACGGCGAATCTTCCCGAAGCGGCCGTGCACGGAATCACGGCCGACCGCGCCAGCGGTGCCATCTACGCCGCCACTGACCGTGGCGTCTTCCTCGCTTATGCGGATTTGGGCGGCTTGGGCACCGTACAACCGTGGACGGCTCTCCCCGGTCTTCCCGATGCCGCCGCCATGGACGTCAAACTTGACGCGCAAGGCAATCAGCTTTGGGCCGCCATGGATGGTTATGGACTGTATTCGACGTTGGCCCCGCACCGCCTGCGCGATCCCCGCGTGGTGAGCGCGGCGGATCTGATCACGCGCGCGGTAGCGCCGGGGTCGCTGGTAACGATTCTGGGCGCGAAGGTGGATGCGGTGCGAGCCAATGGGTTGCCGGCTCCCTTGCTGGCGGCGACCGCCACGGAATCGCAGATTCAGATTCCCTTCGATGTGCGCGGCGCGTCGCTTTCTCTCGATGCCGGGCTCAAGCTCTCACTGTTGCCGCTGGCCGGCGCGGCTCCGGTGATCTTCGTTTCGCGTGACGGATCGCCCATGTTGCTCGACGCGGAGAAAGGGGTGCTGCTGGATGCCATGAATCCGGCGCGATCGGGAACGCGGGTGCAAATATTGGCGGCGGGACTGGGGCGCGTGGTGCCGGCCTGGCCCGCGGGTGTCCCCGCGCCGCCGGACAGCCCGCCGCGTGTCGTGGGAACCGTGCGGGCGTTCCTGGACCGCGCGCCAGTGGAAGTCACGCGCGCCGAACTGGCGCCAGGTTATATCGGCTTCTATCTGGTGGAGATCAATATTTCCCGCATTTCCAATTACGGTCCCGCGGAGCTGTACCTGGACGTTGATGGCGCTTCGAGCAACCGCGTGCGGGTGTATATTGAGCCCTAATGAGACTTTTCCCGATCCTCCTGTTTCCCACCGTGACGCTGACACTTCTGGTGGCCGCTTTGGTGCTGACCGCCCAGCAGAAAAATGATGACGCCAAGATCGCGCCGTACTATCCAACGCCGGAGACCATCGTCGACAAGATGCTGCAACTGGGCGAGCTCAAGCCTGGCGAAAAAATGTGGGATCTGGGCTCCGGTGACGGCCGCATCGTGATTGCGGCGGCGCGGAAATTCAAAGCCGATGCGACCGGCGTGGAACTTGACGAAACGCTTTACAAACAGAGCGTGGCGCGCATCAAGACACTGGGGCTGGCGCCCACGGCCCGCATTATCCTGGGCGACCTGCTCCAGCAGGACTACTCTTCCGCCGATTTATTGACGATCTATCTCTTGCCCGTGGCCATCGAAAGAGTGACTCCGATCTTCGACCGGCAGCTTAAGAAAGGCGCCCGCATCGTGGCGCACGATTTCGAGTTCCGTCAGTGGGCGCCCGCCAAGACCATGGACATCGATGACGACGGCGAAGGCCGCAGTCATCGCCTGTTCCTGTACCGGCGGTAGTGACGGTTTGACCCATGGTTCCGTATCACGGACGTTTCGCATTGCGGGTGGCCCGCGTGGTCCTGGCGCTGGCATGCCTGGCCTGGTATCCCTTTACCGGGGAGCGGATTTCCTCGGCGCTGGTGTTCCTCATGGCCTACGCGATCTTCGCCGTGGGAACCCTGTTTGAAATCCGCTTCGATGCGAGCCCCCGGGCGCTGATTGCTCTGGTGATCGACTTCGTCTTCTTCGCTGTTTGCCGCTGGCTGATCCCGGCGGTGTGGGCACCGTCGCCATGGCCGTGGCGTTTTCGCTTTACAAGCGGTATTTAGAAGGGCGCATGTCCAACACTCTGCGCCATAATGTGATCATCCGTTCCCAGGCCGAAGGCGCACGCGACGCCGAACGTGAACGCATCGCCGCCGACTTCCACGACGGTCCTTTACAGAGCTTCATCAGCTTTCAGATGCGCCTGGAAATCGTGCGCAAGCTGCTGACGCGCGACGTGGATGCGGCTTCCGAGGAATTGCGCCAGTTGCGGGAACTGGGCCGCAATCAGGTGACCGAGCTGCGCAGCTTTGTCCGCAGCATGCGTCCGGTGGAGGAAGGCGTGAGCCTCAGTGCTTCCCTCAGCCGCATGGTGGAGCAGTTCCAGCGCGACACCGGCATCGCCGCGCGGTTCTCCAGCGGCGAGTTCAGCGATCCGCCGCAAACCGAAGTTTCTCTTGAACTGCTGCAGATCGTTCGCGAAACGCTGAACAATATCCATAAGCATTCGGGCGCCTCGCGCGTGGCCATCACCCTCACCAAGAACGGCCAAAAACTGGAAGTCGTGGCGGAGGATAATGGGGGAGGTTTCCCCTTTGGCGGTTCCTTTACTCTGGAGGAAATGGAGCTGATGCGCATGGGTCCGGTGAGTATTAAACGGCGCGTGCGCATGTTGAGCGGGGAGATGACGCTGGATTCGCGGCCGGGCCAAGGCTCCACTCTTGAGATCCGGGTTCCGCTGTAAACGGCGCGCGGAGACGTTGAACGTGAATTTTCGGCGGGCCGTTGCCTTCCTCGTATACTGCTGCCTCTGGTTCGCGCCGGGATGGGCGCAAGTTACCGCTCCGGATCCGGCATTCCAGCGCGTTCCGTTTAACCAGTGGCTGGAGGAAGGCGGGCCGGGCCCATTCCATTGGAGTGCGCGCGTGAGTGGGGGCGTGCTCAGCAACCATCAGCGCCTGCGTGCTCGAGTCGAGGTCACCATTGACGGCGGTGATCTGGCCAGCCGCCTCGGCGACGGCTACCTGATCATGATGGTGCAAATCGAGGACGCCGATCACCGGGTCTACCAAACCCACCGCGGGCTCAACCTGCAGCGGATTTCCAAGGAAGCCGCGAAATCCAACATCGTCTACACGCAGGACGTCTTCGTACGCCCCGGGGACTACCGCGCCGGCATCGTCATTTTCGATTCCACCACCGGCGAACACGGGGCGGCTCTGAAAACGCTCCACGTCAACCCACCGAAAAACGATTCCCTGCCGGACGCCTGGCTGGATTTGCCTGCCGTGGAATTCGTGCCCGCCATGGACCTGCCGGAGAGCTTGTACTTGCCCAATTCCGGTGCGCGCTTGCGGCTACCCCTGGAGAGCCGGCGTAGCTTGCATGTGGAGCTGATGGTAAACGCCTCGCCGACACGCGCTCAAGAAGGGCTGCACAGCGGAGCGGCCAATAACCGCTACCTGATCGAGCTCTTGCCCGCCTTGAAAGTGATGTCGCAACTAAGGGTGCGGAAGGGAGGGATGCGCGTTTCGCTCCTGGATCTGACGCGCCGGCGGGTCGTATTTGAACAGGCCTTTCCGGAGCCGGATAAGCCTGCTTACCTAAGATGGATGCGCTTGCGCCGCGGGTTGATCGAGGCCGATCCCAACAAGATCGATGTCCGCGCACTGGAGCATCGCGAGCAGAACGCCCAGTTTTTTGTCGAACAGATCCGCGAGCGGGTATTGGAACCAGCGGAACCGGAGTCCGCAAAACCGCTGCGCATCGGGATCGTACTCAGCGGGCCCATGGGTTTCGAGTCGGGGGAGGATCTGCGCCCGATTGCTTTCGACAATAAGTCTGAATACAAAATTTACGTCTTCCGGCATCACCTGCTTCCGTTACCGCAGCTTCCCATCCTGCGCGGGCGGCGCAACATCCCGCTCCCGCCTCGCTTTCAGGAACCGCTGGATTCATTGGTATCCCTCATCAAGCCGCTGCGGCCTCGCGTGTTCGACATCTACAATCCGGATCAGTTCCGTAAGGCGCTCGCCGCCATGCTGGACGAGATCTCCCGCCTGTAGTGCAAACTGTAAGGAGATGAATTCGCCCTTGCACCCCGGCCTGGCGGGCCGCGCTGAGGAACTCGCTCGGGAATTCGCCTCCGCGCAGCCGTTCCCTCACGTGGTCATCGAACCGTTCCTCGATCCTGCCTTTTGCGATCAACTGATTGCGGAGTTCCCTTCGTTCGACACCGAAAAGGCGCGCAACGAAATGGGGGAAGTTGCCGGCAAAGCCGTGGTTTCCAACCTGGCCGCCGTCGGCCCGGCTTACGGGCTCTTCGACCGCCTCATGCAGGACCCGGAGTTTCTCGCGCTCACCGGCCGCATCACCGGCATTCCCAATTTGCTTTACGATCCCGAATACGTTGGTGGGGGGACCCATGAGAACCGGGCAGGCCAGGAGCTGTCGGTAGTAAGTCAATCTGTCCGGTTTTGTTCACACGTGATCTGTCCGGTTTCGTCTATTCACCCCGTTGCACCTCTACGGCTGGCCGAAGGAGGTTTTCTGGTTTTGGTTCGCAAGAAAGGAACAGTCGTCGGAGCGGTGGGA
>SHUD01000069.1 GCA_009697505.1 Bryobacterales bacterium | reverse complement strand
GAAACTGGCGGGCGACGGTTTTCCTTTGGCCTCTCCGCCGATGGTGAAGCGCTTGGCCAGCTTGCCGTCGATGCGCACTTCGATGTTCTGCGGCCAGCCCATGCCCATGATGTAATCCTGATACTGGCGGCGGAGGCGAACCTTGATGCGATACTCGCCCGAGGCCGGAAACTGATGGCGAACCGCGATTCCGCCGCGCGAGCCGAACGGCAGATCTTCGCTTTGCCGGTCGTCTTGCGTCACGTGCAGGGGAACTTCAAACGTTTCCACCACCGCTTTAGCGGGCGGCAGGCCCGTCGCCAGGCGCGTAATCTGGCGCGCGACGGACATGAACCGTTCCAGGTGCGAAGTCGTCACCGTGAGCACATCGGCGTTGTTGTCGAAGCTGCCATCGGCGGTGTCGTCGCCCGGCAGCATGGGGCGCACGTCCAGGTCCAGCGCCAGCAGATCGTGAACCGCGTTATTGTATTCGGTGCGATTCAAACGGTGCACAGTGTTGCTGCGCCCTGGATTCGGACGGGCCGCGGCGGCGCGGTCGATTTCAGATTCAAGCCATCCCGCCACCCGGTCATATCCGGCGGAATCGGGGCGCGGCATCCCGCGCGGCGGCATGGTGCTGGTGCGCAGCCTTCGGATCACGCGCTCCCACGTCTCCGGGTGCGCGCTGGGCCGCGCGGCATCGAGCGTATCCAGCGTCAGCCCTCCGGTGCGCAGCTTTTCGTTATGGCAGGTGACGCAATATTTCGTGAGCGCGGCCTGGGACTCCTGCATGGGCGAAGGGGCAGGTGCTTGTCCGCTCAACACGGCCACGCTGGTGAAGAGACCGCCCAGCAGCGTGACCAGGGGCCCGCCTACAAAGGATGTTTCTACACGCGCTCGCCGCCGCGTATCCAGCCTGAACATTTCCCGCACTCCAATCAGGACCAGCGTGGTGCGCCTGCGACGTTCGTGAAAAACATTGCAAGTGCCCAACTGACAGCAGTATACAGTGGTCCGGGGCAGGGAACAAGCGGTGCGGTAGTGGGCTACTTTGAACCTGGAGGCAACTCGCTCGGATCAAGATATGAAAACGCGCCGCACGTACCTTTACGCTCAATTGAGACCCTGCGGATCGCCACTCTTACCTCAGAGGATCGCTCCACTTCAACACGTGCCTCACAGCCGACGCGAAGATCCAGGAAATGCCAAAAGCAAGCTAGGCTTCAGCTTGGGCCTTTTTCTTGGCCCACATAGCGCGTGCTGCATTCGCCGCGATCTCACTTCGCTTATCCGCTGGGATCTTCTCCATGCGTGCCTTGGCGCTCTTCTTGCCGCCTTTGCGGCCCATCGCGGCCATAAAGCGGGAAATCTCGGCTCGGGTCGGCGGTTTCGGGGTCGCTTCTTTGGTGGATTATTCTCCCAAGTGATGCATGAGTTGGTTCACGTCCGTGGGTCTATTGGTTTCCTTGCTCAATCGCTTCGGCATACCCCAGCTTCCCATGGATCGAAAAACCAATCAAGGCTGATAAAATTCAAAGTAGCCCACTACCAGCGGTGCTTGGGGCTTGCGTTGGTGGAGGCGGCCACCGGGGCAGAAACAGTAGAATAGACGAATCATGAGAGTCCAATCAATCACCCGAAGGCAAGCGCTTGTTTCACTGCCCTTGCTGACCGCCGCTTCCAGTCTGGTGGCGCAATCCAGCAAGCAGCCGATTCGTGTGCGCTCACTCAGCCACATGACCCTCACCGTTTCAGACCGGAAGCGCTCGGTGGAATTCTACCAGGGACTCTTCGGTCTGCCCGTGCAACATCGCCAGGGGGTTTCGATGGGGCTCCGAATTGGGTCCGGTCCGCAATACATCAGCCTGGCGCAGGGTGGCCCGAATGCCCCGCCCGGCATCGCCCACTTCTGCATGACCGTCGATCAATTCAGCGTCGACCGGCTCACCCGTGCGCTTGCCGGCCATGGGGTGACCAAGGGTGACTCAGGGCCCATGAAGACATGGGTGCGCATGCGCGGTCCCACCGCGGGCAGCGATAAGAATGGCACGCCTGAACTCTATTTGGGAGATCCCGACGGTATTGTCGTGCAACTCCAGGATGTCAGCTATTGCGGTGGTGCAGGCGCGTTGGGTAACGTGTGTTCCCCGCCCGAGGCGGCGCCAACGGGAGGGCTCCTTGCCATCCGCGATCTCAGCCATTTTACTTTGGGTGTTTCCGACCCACAGCGCTCAACGGCCTTTTATCAAAGTGCCTTCGGCTTGCCAGTGCAGGCGCAGCAAGGCGCCATGCCTCTTCTGGCCGTTGGTGGCAGCCGTCAATTCGTCGCCATGGCGCCTACCGGCCGCGTATCCCCGGCGGCTCCTCGGATTGCGCATGGCTGCTTCACCATGCCGGACTTTAACCCGGATAAAGCGCTCAAGGCGCTCGCCGATTTTGGCGTCAAACCGCGAGGTAGCCTCAGCGGACAGCCAGGCCCCCTGGTGTCGTACGTGACCATGCGCATGGAAGATCGCGGTGGCGCCAAGGGAGGAACTCCGGAACTGTACTTCACGGACCCGGACGGCATCTTGATGCAGATTCAGGACGTGACCTACTGCGGCGGCGCGGGCTATCTGGGCGAGATCTGTGGTTGATCCGCGCGGGAGCATTCAGAATCGTGCCCAGCAGTTCTAGTTTAAGAGATCGGTGTTGGCGCCGTACATCCGGGTGTCAATGCGTTAACCACCAACCCCTGAAGCAGTCAGTATTGAGAAATATAAACTAATAGCTTATAATTCTCATATGCGTTTCTTGCGCCGCGCCATCGAGCCAACCCTCCTCGAGGCCAGTCGCCATTTCCCGTCCGTGGTGGTTACCGGGCCTCGCCGGGCCGGGAAAACGACACTATTACGCAAGCTGTTCCCACGCGCCCGCTACGTACTGCTGGAGGATCCCGATATCCAGGCCCGCGCGCGTTCCGACCCCAGGGCTCTGCTCGAGGAACTCCGTTTGCCCGTCCTGTTCGATGAAATTCAGAACGTACCGGAGCTGCTCCCCTACATCCGGACACGCATTGATTCCAGTCCGCGGGACATGGGTCGATGGCTCTTTACCGGCTCCCAGGAAGCCCCCTCAATGCGCGGCGTGAGCGAGTCGATGGCGGGACGCGCGGCCATCCTTCAACTACTTCCACTGAGCCGCGCCGAGACGGACCGCGCCAGCCTTCTATTGGGCGGCTACCCGGAGGTGCTTGCGCGTCCCTCCGGGCGGGCTTTGTGGTTCAGTTCCTACCTGCAGACGTACCTGGAGCGCGACGTTCGCGCCATCACAAACGTGCGCGACCTTGTTACGTTCCGGCGTTTCCTTGCGCTGCTGGCCAGCCGCCACGGGCAGATTTTGAACAAGACCGACCTGGCGGCGCCGCTGGGCGTTTCCGTTCCCACGGTGGGGGACTGGTTGCACATCCTTGAGATCACCGGGCAGATCATGCTGGTGCCGCCCTACTTTGAGAATTTCGGCAAACGCCTGATCAAGTCACCGAAGGTCTACATCGGAGATTCCGGTTTGGCGTGCCACCTATTGGGAATCACGACCCAGGCGGAGCTCGATCGGTCTCCGTTCCTGGGCGCCCTGTTCGAGGGATACGTCGCCGCGGAGATCCTGAAGAGCCAGGTGAATCAAGGCCGCCGCAAAGAGCTTTACCATTTTCGCGACCAGCAGGGGCTGGAGGTGGATTTCCTGTTCCCTCACGGCGGCGGCCTGTGGATGCTGGAGTGTAAAGCGTCGAAGACCGTCCACCCGGCCATGGCGGGGCCGCTGCTGTCGCTGCGCCGCTCCATTTCCAGCCGAGCGGCCGTGCGGTTGAGCGTGATCCATCGCAAGTCCACCACCGCGCCGTTAAGCAAGGCGTTGGCAAGCGGAGCCGAGGCGCTGGACGTTGAGATGCTGGTGGACGTGCTGAACGCGCGCCAGAAGCCGCCCAAAAAGGCCCGAGGGCAAAGGCCGTGAAGCAGCCGTGCGCCGTCCCCGGCACCCTTTGCTCGCCGTGATCGATCAGCCTTCATTCGCTTCGCCCGCCGATTCGTTGCCGGTGGCGTCAGTCCTCCGCGGCCACCCCGGCCGTGCGCGCAAGCGGCGCCATCCACAACGGGCGTGCTGTTATCATAATGCTCAGTTAGCAAGAAAAGGAGACTCCGGATGCGTCTCGTATGCATGCTGCTTTGCGTCCCGCTGTGGGCCATGGCACAGGTCGATCCCGAATACGTGGTCCCGAAAAAGAATCCCTACGCAACACCCGCCGACGTGCGAAATGGCCAGAATTTGTTCATGGGACAATGCGCGCGATGCCACGGCTCGAAAGGCGAGGGCGGGTTGGGCGCTGTTCTGGCGCAACCTCGTTTACGGCGAGCTCCGGACGACGAATCTCTTTTCATTCTGATTCGCGATGGAATCAAGGGAACTGAAATGCCCGCCGGCTACGCTTTGGATACCCGTGAAACATGGCAGCTTGCGGCGTATGTGCGCGGTCTGGGCCGCCTGACTCCTGAAACGGTGCCGGGAGATCCGAAGCGCGGTCAGGACTTGTATCGAACCAAGGGCCGTTGCGCGCAATGTCACATTGTCGGCGGGCAAGGGGGAAGTCTCGGCCCCGAGCTCACCGACGTCGGCTCGCGCCGCAGCGCAACCTACTTGCGCGCCGCGCTTCTCGATCCGGAATCCGCACTGCCCAAAGGATTCTTGCAGGTGCGGCTGGTTACCAAGGAGGGTGCCCGCATCACCGGCTTGCGGCTCAACGAGGATGTCGTCAGTATCCAGGTTAAAGATCTGAACGGAGGCGTGCACTCTTTCATTAAAGGAGACTTGAAAGAGTTGCAGAGGGATACGGGCAAATCCCCCATGCCGAGTCTTCGTGGAACGCTGTCGCCCTCCGAAGTGGATGATCTGGTCGCCTATTTAGTTTCCCTGCGAGGTAATCAATGAAACGAGCACTCTGGATGAAACGAGCACTGTGTTTGTTGGCCGCTATCCTGCCGCTCGCGGCGCAGGTTTCCTACGACCGCCTGCGCCAGGCCGAATCCGAGCCCGGCAATTGGCTCACCTACTCCGGCAACTATAGCTCGCATCGCTACTCGGGCCTGAGTCGGATTACTGCCGCGAACGTCGCGCGCTTGCGCCCCGCCTGGGTCTATCAGATCCGTTCGACCGACCGCGTGGAGACTTCGCCCTTGGTGGTGGATGGCATCATGTACCTGAGCGAGCCGGGTGGCAGCGTGACGGCGCTCGATACCTTAACCGGCCGGCCGCTGTGGAAGTACGTGCGTACTCTCCCGAAGACCGTGCGCGGATGCTGCGGCCCCATGAACCGCGGCGTGGCGATTTTGGGCGACATGATTTACGTGAGCACGTACGACGCTCATGTGGTGGCGCTCGACATGAAATCCGGAATTGTGCGCTGGGATACCGAGGTGGCCGACCCGAAGTTAGGCCATTCAATGACCGCGGCGCCGCTCGCGCTCAAGGACAAGATCGTGGTGGGCATGGCCGGTGGGGAATACGGCGTCCGCGGGTTTATCGACGCTTATGACGCCAAATCAGGCAAGCGTGCCTGGCGATTTTGGACGGTGCCCGCCGCCGGTGAACCGGGCAGTGAAACGTGGGCCGGCGATACCGCCAAGACCGGCGCCGCCGCCACCTGGGTTACCGGCTCCTACGATCCCGAGCGGAATACCGTCTTCTGGGGAACCGGCAACCCGGGACCGGACTGGAATGGCGACACGCGTATCGGTGACAATCTCTACTCCGATTGTCTGGTCGCCCTCGACGGCGATACCGGCAAACTGACATGGTATTTCCAGTTCACGCCGCACGATGTTCACGATTGGGATGCCACCGAAGTCCCGGTATTAGTGGACGCGGTAGTGCGTGGCGAGAAACGCAAGGTCGTCCTGTTTGGTAATCGCAACGCTTTTTACTATGTGCTGGATCGCACCTCGGGCAAGTTTCTCGCAGGCCGGCAGTTCGCCAAACAAAGCTGGGCCCGGGGATTGGATGACTCCGGTAGACCGATCATGCTTCCGAATTCATCGCCCACGACGGAAGGCCAGAAGGTGTACCCCGATCTGGGGGGAGGCACCAACTGGTTCAGCCCGTCCTTCAGCCCGCTGGCCAATTTGTTTTTTGTGGCGGCGCGGGATTCCGGCGGCATTTACCTGAAGGGCAACGCGGAGTACAAGCCGGGCGCGCAATTCAATGGGGGTGGGCAAAGCCCCATCGAAGGCGAAGATCCCATCGGCGTGATACGCGCCCTGAAGCCGGATACGGGCGAACTGCAGTGGGAATTCAAGCTGCACTCGGCCGCGGGCGCCGGTTTGCTCTCCACCGCGGGTAATGTGGTGTTCACCGGCACTAACGAAGGCGACTTCCTGGCGCTGGACGCTCCCACCGGCCGCCTGCTTTGGCACTTCCAGACGGGCGCGGTGATTAAAGCCAACCCAGTCAGCTATCTCAGCGGAGGCAAGCAGCAGGTTGCCATCGCCGCGGGTAATTCGATATTCGCGTTCACCCTTGACGAATAGCCCAGCGTCCGCGGCCTCCGCATCGGCAAGTATTTCCGCTCGGAAGCCAGGCGCAATTTCGGACGGATGACGGTGGGGCACAGCCAGGCATTCGGTCCTGCGCAAAAGCGACGGCCGCTCAACTTCATGGCGTCCGCATCGTCTTTGTCCGCGCAAGCGAGTGCCGCGAGCTTAGGCCCAGCCTACTTCGGACCACCCGGTTCCACCACACCATCGCGCCGGTCACGAACATAGCCGCCGGCGCGAGTCCGAGGACGGCCCATAGCGACTTCGTCGTCGAGTCGCAGAGTCCGGGCCCGTTACAAGGAATCCCGATGCCGTTAATCCGGCCAAAATGCAGGAAGGCCAGCCAATAGATCACCCGGTCCACCGTGCGCACCCCGGCGTTGGCGTCGGTGGGAGGTTCAATCCAGTCCGCCGCGTTTTGAAACAGCCCGGGGTTGCCCAAATATGCCCCGCTTACTCCAAACAACAAGATGAATCCAACGCTCCAGAAGCCCATCGCGCTATGCAGGTCCCAGGTAAAACGTTGCCACCCTGCGTGTCTCCGAACCGTCAGGCTTCGCCGCCACGCCTTGACCCCTGGCCACCACACCACCATTCCCGTCAATGCCAGGACCACCAGCAGCAGCGCACCGGCGCCGTTGACCGTTCGCCCCGTTCTCCCGGCCAGTAGATTGTCGTGTAAATCGATGAGCTTCGAAACCAGCCAAATGCCCAGCGGCACCGCATCGCCCAGATCCGCCCCCGAGTACGGATCGAACAGGCGATGCTTAAGGTCGCTCCCCCTCCGGAGCGAAATATGGACGGCTTGATTGGGCTTCCGCCCCTGGTTAGTAGTGAGCACCGTGTATCCGGGATACGCGCGTGTCGCCGCCCCCCTTAATTGTTCATCGTTGAGCCGCGCGCCCTGCTCGGTCACCGTGATCGGGTCGGACGTCGCCGCCCTGTAAAGTTCATTGCTGAACACCAGAACGCTGCCGGTCACGCTGGCCAGCAGCACGTACAAGCCGATACCGATCCCGCTCCACAGGTGAAGCTGAAAGATCGCATTGCGCAGCCACGCCGTCCGCGGTTGCGAAATCCATCGCTGCCCGTAGGTCATGTGCTTCTGTCAGGAGCGCGCATTCGTCAATACCCCCGGCCGCGGCCGCCTATTTCTTCCGCTCCACCACCCACTCGCAGTTTGCGTCGCCGCGCAGCATGTTCTTGGTGAGTTTGAACGTAAAATTCGGGTTCAAACTTTCGGCGGCGCCGGCGCCCCAGCTTTGATGCCCCGCGCCGCAGGTATCCATCGTGAGGCCTTGCTCCTTCCACCGCTTGTGCCAGGGACACTCGGAAGTCTTTCCCACGTGTTTGTCTTTCGTCGATTCCACGATTTCGAACACGAACTCCGGCCCCATGGATGCTTGAGCAAACACGTGCATGGCTGCTTCCACATCGCCGGCGGTCTCCGTGGCTAATCCGGCGGCCTCGGCGAATTCCTTCGCTCCCTTTCCCGCCTGATGCCAGAGCGCCCCGTTGAATTCCTCAAACTTGCTCTGGCCCACAGCTTGCTGTAAGGCGCTGGAAATCGCGACGTATGCGCCGGTCATGCCTTTCGTTGCAATCTCCCATCTCGCTTTCTCTGGGATAGTGTCTATTTTTCCAGACATCGGATTTTTCTGCTTTTCGATTTCTTAGGTCAGCTTCCCGCCGAGCCTCTGACCGCATAGTGAATTGTACTCCACCGTCCAGGTTGCGCGCCCATCGAAGCGCGACCGATTTGCCTGGAGCAGGCACGCACATGCCGCGCTTGCCGCTCTCCTGCCGCCGCTGGTACATTTGTTCATAATCCATGCGATTTCTCCCGGCCTTGCTGATACAAGTGTTGATCGCCGTTTCCGCGCTCGCCGCGGACCGGCGGCCCTTGGTCGTGATTTCCATCGACGGCATGGACCACCGCTACCTGCGGGACCGTGACAAACTCGGCGTGAAGATTCCGAACATCCGCCGCCTTGTCGCCGAAGGACAATGGGCCGATGGCGGGGTCGTCGGCGTCATGCCCTCGGAGACATTCCCCGCGCATACAACGATGATGACGGGAAAGCTCCCGCTGCAACACGGAATCCTTCAGAACAACAATCCAAAGACGGGGGAGCGCAACTGGTTCTCGTCGCAAATCCAGGCGCCTGTACTGTGGGATGCGGCACGTGCGGCGGGCTTGAAGACCGCTTCCATAGACTGGCCCGTCACCGTCGGCGCGCGCATCGATTTCGATTTTCCCGAAAAGTTCAACCCGAAGTCCGGCAGCGGGCAAATGACGCTGGCCGATCACGCGCCGGTCTCGACGCCCGGGCTCATCGAGAAAATCTCGGCCCGGTATCCCTCCTTCGCCACCGCGCGGGTTGACGATCGCACGCGCACCCTGGCCGCGCTCTACGTTCTCCAGGAGGGCAAGGCCGATCTCATCCTGCTCCATCTGGTCGATCATGATTCCGCGGCCCATGATTTTACTCCGTTTGCCAGGGAATCCATCGCGGCGCTGGAGTTCGCGGACGAATGCCTCGGCCGCATCGTCCAGGCCTTGCCCAAGACCGGTGTCATCGCCTTGGTCAGCGATCATGGTTTCGAAAAAATGGATCGGTCGATTTCACTGAAGAGCTTCGGAAACGACGTGGAGGTTCAGTCCAAAGTGGCCATCACAAGCCGTGCCGATGTCGCCGAGCGCCTTCGCGCCAGCGGTCTCACGGGCGGAGAGATCCCGCAAACTGAGCTGCAGCGTTATGCCGCGGACTGGGCGGGAAAGTACGTTTTCGAGCCGCCCGAACACGCTGTCTTCGGCGACGAGCCTTTGAAGACTTCCCGTGGAAGCCATGGTTATTGGCCGCGCCGGAAGGACTATCGCTCTGCGTTTGTACTGTGGGGGAATGGCGTGAAGCCCGAGCGGCTTCATGAAATCGAGATGACCTCCCTGGCTGCCCGCTTCGCTGAAGTCCTTGGTCTTCGCTTCCCCGGGAATTAGGGGATGCCACGCGCGGCCGGTCTCCGCCGCGCCGCCACTCCGCGGATACCGCCGGTGCGCGAAACTGCTTCCGAAATAGCGGCTTTTTGGCCCGCCCTAGCTCCACTGGCGGCCAGTGAAGCCGACTCTCCCTTGCTAGCATGAAGAAACTTCAGGAGGAACCAATCCAAATCCATGGGAACGAGCGTGTCTGGTAATGAGGCAGGGAGTACCGCTCGGCCGGCCCGCGAAGCCTCCTGGGGTGAGCTGATCGCTCGTTGCGCGAAGGGCGATTCCGATGGCCTGGCGGCGCTGTACGATGAGTCCTCCTCGCTGGTGTATCGCGTGGCGCTGCGTTTCGTGGCGAATCCCGCCGATGCCGAGGAAGTGACCATGGATGTCTATCAGCAAGTGTGGCGGACGGCGGAGCGTTACGCCGGCGAACGGGGAACCGTCTCCGCGTGGCTGGTGACGCTGGCCCGCAGCCGCGCGTTGGATAAAGTCCGCGCCAGAGCTTCCCGCGCACGCGCCGAAGAGCCGCTCCCCGAATTTCGGGAATTGCATTTCGCGGGCGCCGGGCCGGAGGACGCCACCCTTGCCACTCAGGAGCAGCGCAGGATACGGGCGGCGCTGAGCACTTTCCCTCACGAACAACGCGAAGCCGTGGAGTTAGCCTTCTATTCCGGCCTCACGCATGCGGAGTTGGCGGATCGCCTGCGACAGCCGCTGGGAACCGTGAAAACCCGCATCCGAAGCGCTATGATGAAACTGCGCGAACAGTTGGGAGAT
>SHUD01000068.1 GCA_009697505.1 Bryobacterales bacterium | reverse complement strand
CCTTCACGAAATCCTACAGGTGCTCAGCCTCACTCTGTTCGAGGAAGTGCCCATTTTACACGCCTTCGGACGAGTACATTCCCAAGAAAAATCAGACGCAATTTTCAAGCAGTTGAATCTGCTCGACTTATAGCCGGACGCTACTGGAAGAGTCCAGGCATTTACGTACTGTATCGGGACGATCAACCGTACTATGTTGGCAAGCCGAAGCGGCTTTACAGCAGGCTCCACGCTCATGCCAATCGATCTACCGATAAATACTTTCGCTTCTGGGACTATTTCTCGGCATTTGTTATGCCCAAGCCTGACCACGTCGATGAGATCGAACGTATTCTCATCGCGTCCATGACAACTGCAAATGGCGCAGCACCGCGAATCAAGGAAATCAGGCTACCTTCGGACCTTGGGAAGATCTTGCGAAAGGCAAGACTCATCCAGTAGGCCGATTGAAGGCAAGTAGCCGGAACCCACCGGACATCACACAGAGCGTCTCGGCTCTAGATTCAGATCCGGCAGATCAGCAGCTCGCGCTCGTAGACCAGCTCGGAGGGCAGGTGGTCGTGCAGCTCGATGAACAGCTCTTCGTGGCCTAGCACTTCCTGCTTCCAGGCGGCGGAATCAAACTTCTGCAACTCGTCGAAGGTTTCTTTCGAGAAGTACAAGCCGTTCCAGTGAATGTCTTCGTAGCGAGGCATCCATCCGATGGGAGTTTCACGCCCCAGCGCGCGGCCGTGCGCGCGGTCCACGATCCACTTCAGCACGCGCATATTCTCGCTGTAGCCGGGCCACAGGAACTCGCCGTCGGGCCCCTTGCGGAACCAGTTCACATGGAAAATGCGCGGCGTCTCGCTCAAATTGCGCGCCATCTTGATCCAGTGCCGGAAGTAATCGCCCATGTGATAACCGCAGAAGGGCAGCATGGCCATGGGATCGCGGCGCACCCTGCCGACGGTTCCCGTGATGGCGGCGGTGGTCTCCGAGCCCATGGTGGCGCCCGTGTAAACTCCGGCGCTCCAATTGAAGGCCTGATAGACCAGAGGCATGGTCGTGGGGCGCCGTCCGCCGAAGATGAACGCGCTGATCGGCACGCCTTCCGGCTCTTGCCAGGCCGGATCAATGGTGGGGCATTGTGACGCGGGAGCCGTAAAGCGCGAGTTGGGATGCGCGGCTTTCGCGCCGGTCTGCTTGGAGATTTCCGGCGTCCACAGGTTCCCCTGCCAGTCGGTGCATTCCGCTGGCGGCTCGTCCGTCATGCCTTCCCACCACACGCCGCCTTCCGGTGTGAGCGCGACGTTGGTGAAGATGGAATTCCGCGCGAGCGTGTCCATCGCATTCGGATTCGTGCGGCGCGAGGTACCGGGTGCGACGCCGAAGAAGCCCGCCTCCGGATTGATGGCGCGCAGGCGGCCGCTGGCGTCGGGCTTGATCCAGGCGATGTCGTCGCCGACCGTCCAGACCTTCCAGCCGTCAAAGCCGGCCGGCGGAATGAGCATGGCGAAGTTGGTCTTCCCGCAGGCGCTGGGGAACGCGGCGGCTACGTAGGTCTTCTCGCCTTCCGGGCTCTCGACTCCCAGGATGAGCATGTGCTCGGCCATCCAGCCCTCGTCGCGGGCGATGTTGGAGGCGATGCGCAGAGCGAAGCATTTTTTGCCCAGCAGCGCGTTGCCGCCGTAGCCGGATCCATAGGACCAGATTTCCCGCGTCTCCGGAAAGTGGACGATGTACTTTTCCTGATTGCACGGCCACGGTACGTCTTTTTGGCCGGACTCGAGCGGCGCGCCCACGCTGTGCACGCACGGCACCACGCGCTTTTCACCCTTGTCGATTTCGGCGAACACTGGCATGCCGATGCGCGCCATGATCCGCATGTTAACCACCGCGTAAGCGGAATCTGTCAACTGCACGCCCAACTGGGACATGGGCGAACCAATGGGCCCCATGCTGTAGGCCAGCACGTACATGGTGCGTCCGCGCATGCAGCCGTTGAAGAGTTCCTTCAGCTTCTTGCGCATTTCATACGGATTGACCCAGTTATTGGTGGGACCGGCGCCGTCCTTGGAAAGCGAGCAGATGAAGGTGCGGTCTTCCACGCGCGCGACATCGCTGGCGTCCGAACGGGCGTAGAAGCACCCGGGCCAGAGATCCTGATTCAGCCGGGTGAACGTGCCACCCTCCACCAACTGGCCGCACAGGCGGTCGTATTCTTCCTGCGAACCATCCACCCAGTGAATCGCATCGGGCTTGGTTAGTGCGGCGATCTTATCCACCCACGTTAGCAAGTGGGTATTCTGGCTCAATGGTTGAGCCGAGATTTGCGTACTAGCTGACATTCATCACCTTTGGGACCCGTGGAACCGCATGAAAACGGCGCGCTCGGACAACGTGGATCACGGAAGCACCAACGTCTATTTCTTGGCTTCGTCCTTACCGAAGTTCTTGGCCAAATAGTCGATGATTTCTTCGAGTTCCGTCTTCGTCGCGTCGGCGCCCATGTCTTTCATGGAGTACACCAGGCTGGCCCAGTCGGCGCGCGAATAGCGCAGCTGCGGAACGCCTTCTATGTCGTGGCACTGCGTGCAGACTTTCTTGAGCGTCTCCCGTCCCTTGCCCGCGGGGAGATCCTGGGCGAAAGAAAAGGGCATGAGCGAAACAGATAATGCGAAAGCAAGAATTCGGACGAACGTCTTCATAAAGTCTCTCTCCTAGGTTAAGGGCTGCCAGACTGCAACGCGGTTCCGGCCTGTGGGAAATCAATCACTACTTTATCATTTTAGCCGCATCCGGGATCGTCGTGTGCAGTGCCGCCCTATTCCTTTCGGCAGTGAACAGAACCAGGGTGATCCATACGCCGTCGGCCAGCAGCAGGTGAAAGAGCTGCATGGCGAGCGGCGCTTTGAGTAAAATGTTTCCGGCTCCTACTACAATTTGGGACGCAACCAGGGCCAATATGATTGCCGAGAGCCAGCGCAGCCGGTCCGTGCGCCGCGCGGCGAATTCGCGGCCCGCCCATAGCGCTAGAAGGCATGCGGCCGCGACCGCCAGAAGAGGGTGGATGACGCGCAGCCGGATCAGGAAATTCGCGGTGGAAGCAAAGTCTTCCCGCAGTCCCTGAGCTAGCGTATGCGCGGGGAAAAGCGTATCGCCTAGAGCCGTGATTGCACCGGATACCGCCACGGCCACGATCGCCAACAGAGGAGCCCGCCCGGCAAAGGTTCTCGTGCGAATTTGCCGATTCCCCGGCGAACTGGCCCACGCCGTGAGCGCCAGCGACGCCAGCAGGGCGAAGGTATTGATCAGGTGGGCGCTGAGCGAATACACGCGGCCCATGGAATCGTCTGCCGCCACGTGCCCCAACAGCACCAGCGATGCCCCCAGCAAGGCTTCCGTGAGAATGAACACCAGCGACCAAGCGGCCCAGCGGCGTGTTGCATCCCGTGGCGGATACAGCGCCCGCGCCCACGCAAACAGTGCGACCACCGCGATCAGCGCGATGCCGCTCATGAGACGATGCGTAAACTCGATCACCGTCGCGTTCGCGGCAATTTGCGGGAGGACTTCGCCGTTGCATAGCGGCCAGTGGCCCCCGCAGCCTGCTCCCGATCCGGTGGCCCGCACCAGGGCTCCCCACAGAATCACGGCTACGTTATAGGCGAGGACTCCCCAAGCAAAGCGGGTGAAGCGCTGGCGGCTGAAAGAAGTTGGGGGCGCCATTCCGCTCCCGGCTCTCGCCGCGAGTTGCTGCATGCTTTCAGGATACTCCCCAGAGCGCGGAGATCTTGCGCCGCAGTTCCCTCAACCAGCATCTGTCCTGCGATTTCCGCCGGAACGGGCCGGGAAAACAGGAAGCCTTGGCCGGTATCGCAGCCGAGGTCCACCAGACGTCTGAGTTGAGCTTCATCTTCGATGCCTTCGGCGACCACCTTCATCCGCAATTTGTGCGCGAGTTGAATGACGGCTTCGACGATCGCCTCCGACGCCGGATCCGAAAGCAGGCGATCCACGAAGGAGCGGTCAATCTTCAGGGCATCGAATGGCATCGCCCCCAGATAACTCAGCGACGAATAACCCGTCCCAAAATCGTCCAGTTTGAGACCCACTCCTAGCGCCCGTACACGCTCCAGCACCTCGCGCGCGGCGTTTATTTCAGGCGCCATCGAACCCTCGGTCAATTCCAGCGCCAGAGTCTCCGGAGGAACGCCGGTTTCCGCGAGGACCCGCGCAATCTTGGCGACGAGATGGGGATCGGCGAGTTGCCGGACGGAGAGATTCACGTTCATGGTGAGCGGCGGGAGATGGGAAAACTTTTCCTGCCAGATCCGGAGCTGCTCGCACGCTTGGCGTAAGACCCACTCTCCCAGGGGAATGATCCAACCGGATTCTTCCGCGGCGGGAATGAAATAGTTGGGTGAGATCAGGCCGAATTCTGGATGACGCCAGCGCAACAACGCCTCAAATTCCATTACGGACCAGCTGGGCAAATGCACCAGCGGCTGATAGAGCACCGCCAGTTGATCGCGTTCAATGACGTAAGGGAGATCAGCCGCCGCGGCTTCGCGAACGTCGCGCTTCAGGACGAGAGTTGGCGGTGCGGCAGTCACGGGGGTGATACGCCTCACGAATCATTTCGGCGGACGCGGACGTTTCTTGAGGGGTTTCTCGACCGGCTGGCCCCGGACCGTGCGGTTGTGGTACCCCTAGAGTGTTCCGAGGTTTCGCCCTATGAACGGGGCGGATGAAAAGGGAAGCGGGTGTGAATCCCGCACGGTCGCGCCACTGTGAACAGCGAGCGCACCGGCAGCAGGAAGCCACTGTTCTTTAGGGAATGGGAAGGCCAGCCGGTACGCGATGACCTGTGAGTCAGGAGACCTGCCTTGGATTTAGGAGGCGCGTTACCTCGTCCTATGGCGACCAGACTATTCGTATTGTTTCTTGCCTTGACTTCGGCCCAGGCGATTGCGGCGGAAGCTCCCTCTGTGAGCGGAACCGTAAAAGATCCACAAGACCGTCGCGTGCCGGGAGCCGTGGTCACGCTCCATTCCCGTTCCAGCCGCACGGTGGGCACCGCCACCAGCGATTCCCAAGGTGTGTATCGGTTAAGCGTGCTCGCGGCCGGCGACTACTTATTACGCGTGGAATCGCCGGGCTTTGCGGCGTACCTGATCGACAATCTTCGCGTGGACGCTTCGCTGACTCGCGACATCTCCTTACAGTTGGCGGGTCTGCATGAACAGATCGTAGTCACGGCAGCCGGGACGCCGCAGGCTCCGGACGAAATTTCGAAAACCGTTACCGCGATCGACCGCGCGGACGTGGAACGGCGGGATGCCTTCTCTCTCGCCAGGGTCGTCGAGCTCGCGCCGGGCGTGCGCACACAAAGCTTCGGAGGACCCGGCGCGCTCACCAACATCCGCATCCGCGGATTGCGGACGCAAGACACTGCCGTGTTGGTCGACGGGTTGCGCTTGCGCGATGCCGGCGCCATCCAGGGCGATGCGTCGGGACTGATCCCGGACCTGTTGTTCACCAACGCCAGCCGCGTGGAGATCTTGAACGGCGCGGGATCTTCGCTCTATGGCACCAATGCGACGGGCGGTGTCGTGAATATCCTGACCGACGAAGGGGGAGGGCGGACGCGCGGCAGCGTTCTCGCCGAAGGTGGTTCTCTGGGCAGTATGCGGGGGCGTGCGCAGTTAGCGGGCGCGGCTTTGCACGATCGCCTGCAATACAGTGGAGGGCTGGCGTACGTGAACGTTCTCAGCGGCGTGGATGGCGATGATCCCTTCCGCAACACCAGCGCGCAAGGACGCGCGGCGTCTCGCGTCACGGGCTCTACTGTGGTCCGGGCGCGGCTGTTCACGGCTGATTCGTTCGCCGGCGTGAACTCCGGTCCCTTGCAGGCCGGGGTGCTGCCCGCCAGCGGGATCATCAACGCCGCGCCGTTTTCTACTTTCCGTCCCGACGTTAACGATCCGGATAGCACGCGGGCCGCTCGCTTCCTGAGCGGCGCGATCGGGCTGGACGGGCATCCCACCGCGAGACTGAACTATTCGCTGACCTACCAAACGCTGGTGTCGAGCCGGCGTTACGGCAACGGGCACGAAGGCCAGGGCTTTCAGCCCTTCGGAAATCAGCGCACGCTGTATGACGGCCGCATTCACACGGCGAGCGGCGAACTCCGCTATCAGGCGACACGCGGGAACCTGCTGACCGGTGGCTACGAATTCGAGAACGAACATTACGCTTTCAATTTCGCCAGCCGCGGAGATCCGGGCGCCGCTTCCGCCGTGAAGGCCACGCAGCGGAGCCACGCGCTGTTTGTGCAGGATCAGGCGCGCTGGCTGGATGACCGTCTGGTCGTGTCGGGGGCCTTTCGTGCGCAGTATTTCGCGCTGGAACGTCCGGGGTTGAGCCCAGCGGCCGCGGCTCCGTTTCAGGGCGCGGTTTTCGCTTCGCCTCCCGCCGCCTACACGGGCGACGGCTCGGCGGCCTACTTCATACGCCGCACTGGCACAAAGATGCGCGCGCATATCGGCCGCGGCTATCGCGCGCCGTCCCTCTATGAACGTTTCGGGACGGGCTTCGACTCGTTCTTCGGCTATTCGGCCTACGGCGATCCCCGCCTGGAGCCCGAGCATTCACTGACCTTCGACGCCGGCATCGAACAGACGTTTGCACGAGGGAAGGCGCGTGCGTCGGCCACCTATTTCTACGCGCGCCTGCAGCGCGTGATTGCGTTTGCGACACTGACCGGGACCGATCCTTTCGGGCGGTTCTTCGGTTACTTCAATTCGCGGGGCGGGCTGTCCCGAGGACTGGAACTCAGCGGCAAAGTGTCGCCGCTGCGCGCCCTGGATGTTTCCGCCGCTTACACATTTGTGAACGCCAGTGAGCGCGCGCCCATCGTGGGCGATGTCCTGCGGACATTCGTCATTCCACGGCATCAGTTCTCCGCGGCAGCGGCGTGGCGTGCCGGTTCGCGCATGGTCTTTACGTTGGATACGCTCGCTTCCGGCGACTACCTGGCGCCGGTATTCCCGGACTTCGTGCGCGCCTTTTCCACGCGCGTGTATCGTTTTGACGGCATGCGGCGGGTGAATGCGGGGGCCAGCTACCGGCTTCCTTTGGGTGAGTTCCGCGCCGCGCGGTTTTTCGTGCGGGCCGAGAACCTGGGTGCGCGGGACTATTTCGAGAGCGGGTACCGGACTCCAGGCCGCACCGCGAACGGCGGAATCCAGTTTGAGTTTTGAGCCAGCCGGATTTTGAGCAAGGACGCGAATCGTGCGACAATTAAGGGAAAGGCCAATCTTATGATCAAGCATTTTGCCATTGCCGCTTTTTTTGCCGTTGCCAGTGTCGCCACTGCCGCGGCCGTCAACGTTCAACTGAAAGACGCCAAGGGCATGCCGGTCGGCAGCGCCAAGATCACGCCCGCGGAAAAGGGCGGCGTGCTGATTCACTTGAATCTCAAAGGACTCCCGGCCGGCGAACATGCGGCGCACATTCATCAGGTCGCGAAATGCGACGGGCCGGACTTCACCTCGGCAGGCCCGCATTTCAATCCGGAAAAGAAGCAGCACGGATTGGACAACGAAAACGGCCCCCACGCTGGGGACATGGCTAACTTCACAGTCGCGGGCAAGAAGGGGAAGGCCAATGCAACTCTGGTCAATACCCGCGTGAGACTCGATGAAGGCGACCATTCGCTGTTCGCCAATGGCGGAACGGCGCTGATGATTCACGCGGCCAAGGATGACATGCACACCGACCCGACGGGGAGTGCGGGTGCGCGCATTGCCTGCGGGACCATTACCAAGTAGATCCGCTCCCTCACTCGTCTTTCGGAACGGCCACGAAGCGGTAGCCGACTCCGCGCACGGTAACCAGGTGGCGTGGCTGGGCGGGGTCGTCTTCCAGGTACCGGCGCAGCCGGACAATAAAGTTGTCGATGGCGCGGGTATCGGTGTCCTGCCGCAGACCCCAGACCTCTTCCAGCATGGCCTTGCGCGACGTGGCTTTGCCTTCGTGCTCGATCAGGTAACGCAGGATGCTGGTTTCCATTAGCGTCAGCGGATACGTCTTGTCCCCGGCGCGCAACTCGAGCAGGTCGAAGTGCACCGACTTATCGCCGAACACAAACGACTCGCGCGCTTCCGGTTGGGGGGCGGCGTGGGAACGCAGCCACTGTTTGCGGCGCAACAGACCGCGGATGCGCGCGATCAGGATCGAAAGCTCAAATGGTTTCGGAAGATAGTCGTCGGCGCCGGCGGCGAAGCCTTCGAGGACGTCTTCCGGCCGTCCACGCGCCGTAAGCAGCAGTGTGGGAATGAACTGCCCGGCCTGGCGCAGTTCGGACACCACGGTGAAGCCGTCTTTGGCGGGCAGCATGACATCGAGGATGACCACGTCGAAGGCGGGCGGCGCTGGGGGGGACGGCGTGAGCAAGTCCAGCGCGGCTTCCCCGGTCTCGACCGTGTGCACTTGGTAGCCTTCGGCTTCCAGGTTAAAGCGCAAGCCTTCGGCAAGGTGCTGTTCGTCTTCGACGATAAGAATGCGCTCGGGGCTGGTCATACAACTCATTTGGAAATGGGAAGCTCCAGCACGAACGTGCTGCCGCGGCCATCGCCTTCGCTCTCCGCCCAGGCCCGCCCGCCATGCCGCTTGGCCACCGACCGTACGATGAACAGGCCCAGTCCGGTCCCCTTCACGCGCGTCGCCAAGGGGCCGGGGATGCGATAGAAGCGCTTGAAGACCTGCTTCAATTCCGCTTTAGGAATTCCAGGGCCGTTATCCCGGACGCGCACCGCGATGAAGCGTCCGTCGATGCATTCCGTCTCCACATCCACCCTGGCATCCTTGCCGGCGTACTTAACGGCGTTGTCAATCAAGTTGGAAAGCGCCGCGCGCACCTCCTCTTCATCGCCTTGCACCGTGACGGGCGGGCCAGGTCTGTACGACAATGCTTCCGCCGGAACGTGGTAGAGGCGCCGCGCCCGCGCGAGGCACTCTTCAATGATGCGTCCGAAGTCAATCGGAGCCACATGCAGCCCCCGCTTGGCGTGGCCCGCGTGGCCGGTGCGCAGAATCTGCTCAATGGTGCCCAGCAGGCGGTCACTGTCGTCGAGCATCGTGCGGTAGAACTCTTGCCGCTTGGGTTCGTCGACGCTGCGGCTTTGCAAAGTCTCCAGGTATAAACGGATGGAGGCTACCGGAGTCTTCAGTTCGTGCGTGACGGCGTTGATGAACGCGTCATGCTGCGCGTTGCGCCGGATCTCGCGGACCAGGAACGTGGTATTGAGCACCACTCCCGCGATGACCAGCAGAACCAGCACCACGCCGAAGAACAGCAGCACCGGATTCCGCCAGCCCAGCAACACCCATCCGATGTAGAGCAGCAGCACGACGAGGATCACACCCACGCCGAGCGAGATGAAGAACGCGATCGACTTACGCCGCCCTCCGGCAACCATGTTCTTAGGGTAGCGGAAAATGCTAATTTGATCCCATGATCATCAGCGCGGACACGCTTCGCACCCATCTCGCCTATACCACGTGGGCCACGAACCGGCTCTTGGCGGCCGCCTCGGAGCTTACGCCCGAAGAACTGGCCCGCGACTTCGGAACGGCGGATAAGTGCGTCGTGGGCACGCTGGCGCACGTGTTTGCCGCCGACCGCATTTGGATGTCGCGCGTTCAGGGCCGGCCGCCGGTGAAGTTCATTACTCCGGAAGACCGCGATCTGGCCGTGCTGCGGCGGGATTGGCCAGTAGTTCTGGCGGAGTGGAAGCAGTGGGCCGCGGGACTGACTGATGACTCGGCGCCAACCGTCATCTCATTTCAGGACACGAAGGGGAACTCTTACTCGTCCCCGCTCTGGCAGATCGTGCTGCACGTGGTGAATCACGGCACCCACCACCGCGGCCAGGTATCCGGCTTCCTGCGCGCGCTGGGGAAAGTTCCGCCGCCGCTGGACCTGATTGCGTATTACCGCGAATTGGTCTGATATTTTGACGCTGTCGCAAGCCAGTGGGATAGCTTTCGGGGTGCGCCGTGATTCAGGACCTGTGTGCATTAAGCGCTACGAGCGACACCTCGGGGAAGTGACGTCGCCCCGGTCTTCTCAAGATATCGGACGCTCTCGCCGAAATAAGTGCGAACATTGTGTGCAAGGTGCTCCGCCCAGGCTGGGCGCATCTCATCACGGAGCCACGCATAATTCGCCAGTGGCCAGCCGTACTCCTCTTCGGACAAATATCCAGAACGACGAGCCGACCAACCTCCCTACTGCCCGTATTGCCATTGAGAGAATTGAAAGGCAGCATTAGCTGACAATATTCCAAGGCCGAAGAAGACCGTAAGTAGGTCCGTAACCCTCTCATGATCCTGCTCCTCCGATTTTATGCGCTCATCTGCCAGGAGATGCACGTGAGCGAGTTCGTGAATCAGGGTCGCCGCCACCTGAGGCGCAAGCTGTTGGAGGCTCACCAGCAAGGTGAAGGGAGCCTGGAACAGTTGGCGGTACGATTCCGTGTCAGCGTGAGTTGGGCCAAGCGGATCTCGATGATGCTGGGACGCACTGGGCGAATGGAGCGTCCACCGGCCGGTCCG
>SHUD01000002.1 GCA_009697505.1 Bryobacterales bacterium | reverse complement strand
CCGCATGCTCCAGCATCGTCCCTCCACCGGCGAAAACGCCCCAAAACCGTCAGCGGAAGTTGAAATCGAAAAAAGTCAAAATACCATTCATCCCACTGAGCAAACACGACTTACCCAAGGGTCAAAATGCGATAGCCGGACAGCAGTGGATTCAGAGGTAGTTATCTACTTCTTTCGAAGCAGAGAAACAACTTGCAGGAAGGAAATGTAGAGGTTGATGGCGCCCAAGCCACTTACAGCGGCTTTAAATATCGGCTCGTTCCATAAGTCCTGGAACTCCCAGAGTATGGAAGGGAATAGACGCGGAAGGTGATTGAGGGTCCAGGCGTCTATCCAGGGAAAAATCAGGAGGAAGGATCCGATTTCGAGGGCGAATAACGCAAAACAAATCGCCCACAGGCGCCGCCGGACCGTCCCCTGGCGAGACTCGCCAGACGCGGAAGGCCCCTGCTGCGGCGCCGGCTCCTGAGTCAGGGACATGCGAAGAGTTGACCTTGGGCGGGCACGGGAATAAAGGCCGGATAGCCGCGCCACAACTCCTGGCGGCTGGCATTGCGCACTGGCGCGAAGCTGAAACGGTGAAGGGAGGTGGGGCCCAGCCGGTCCAGCGCCGCCAGGTGATCCACCGTGCCGTAACCCTTGTTGCTGGCAAATCCGTAATCCGGAAAGACGGCGTCCCACCGGGCCAGCGCGCGGTCACGCTCTACTTTAGCGAGGATGGAAGCCGCGGCAATGGAGAAACTCCGTGCATCGCCGTGAACCAGAGGCTCTTGCGGGATATCCAGCTCGACGCGCATGAAATCGATGAGCAGGTAGTCGCAAGCGACAGAGAGGCGTTCAACGGCACGGCGCATGGCTAGCCGCGAGGCTTCCAGAATATTCAGGCGGTCGATCTCAAACGGGTCAGCGGCGCCGATGGCCCAGGCAACGGCGCGCTCGCGGATGCGCGCGGCGAGAACCTGGCGCCGCTCCGGATCGAGCTGCTTGCTATCGTCTAGTCCGCGGATCTGGCGGCCGGGATCCAGCACAACAGCCGCGGCGACGACCGGTCCGAACAACGCGCCCCGGCCCGCTTCGTCGAGTCCGGCAATGGTCCGGTAACCGGCGTTTCGCGCGGCGCGCTCGTGGCGGCTGCTGGGCATGTGGAAGCGAGCCGCCGGTCTATACGCGCTCCCGCAGGCGGGCGGCTTTGCCTTTGAGACCGCGCAGGTAGTACAGTTTGGCGCGGCGCACCCGCCCCGTACGCACGACATCAATATGATCGACCACGGGAGCCTGCACCGGGAAGATACGCTCCACGCCCTGCCCGAAGCTGACCTTGCGCACGGTGATGGTCTCGCTCATGCCGGTGTTATTGCGGGCGATTACGGTGCCCTCAAAAACCTGCAGTCGTTCCTTGTCGCCTTCTTTGATCTTGACGTGCACCTTGATGGTGTCGCCGCAGCGGAACTCGGGGTGCTTGGCCCGCAAGTTATTCTTCAAGATCTTGGCCATCACTGCGTTTTGCATAATCGTTTCCTACTTTCCAGAACTTTCCAAACTCAAAGCCGCCAGCAAGTCCGGCCGCTGCCGCGCGGTTTTCTCGCGCGCTGCTTTCCCCCGCCACTTGCGAATCTCTTCGTGGTTGCCGCCGATCAGCACGTCCGGCACTTTCCAGCCGCGAAACTCCGCGGGCCGCGTGTACTGGGGCCAATCGAGCAACCCCTCTTCGCCGAACGACTCATCCACGGCGGACGTCTCGTTTCCCAGCACGCCTTCGCGCAACCGGGCCACGGCATCCACCACCACCGCCGCCGCCAGTTCGCCGCCGCTCAGAACATAGTCGCCGATGGAAAGTTCCTCATCGGCTAAATGCTCGGCGACGCGTTCATCCACACCTTCGTAGCGGCCACAAATCAACAACAGCTCATGCAAGCCGGCGAACTCACGCGCTTTCGCCTGATCGAACTTCTTTCCCTGCGCCGACAGCAGGACCACTTTAGAGCCTTCACTACGCTCAGGCAAAATGGCCTCTACTGCCTCAAATAGCGGTCCCGCCTTGAGCAGCATACCCTCGCCGCCTCCAAAAGGCCGGTCATCCACGGTCCGGTGCCGGTCGTAAGTCCACGTCCGCAAATCGTGCACATGGATCTCAAGGAGCCCGGCGTCCCTCGCCTTCTGGACCACCCCGTGCTCGAACGGTCCCCGGAAAAAATCCGGGAAGATCGTCACGATGTGAAACTTCACTGGGTCTCCAGCAAACCATCCGGCAACTCCACGCGGATGATCCGGTTTCTCACGTCAATCTCTTTACAAATCGCCCGCGCAAACGGGATCAAAACCTGGCGGCCGTTCGACTCCACATCGAGCAGCGGCGGGCCGCCGTATTCCTCAACGCCCATGACCACACCGGCGAAAGGCTCTCCTGAAGAAAAACCGCCTTCCACCCGGCATCCCACCAGCTCCGCGTACGAGTAAGCGCCCTCTTCCGGCAGCGCTACGTCTTCCGGCGAAACCAAAATCTCCGCGCCCTCAAGCTTTTCGGCGTCGGAAATCGAATCGACTCCCGCGAACTTAAACACCGGCCGGCCGTCATGGCGCCAAACTTCTTCGACCTGCATCCGCCGGCGCTCGCCGCCTACTTCGAGGGCGACTACCTTCAGCTTCTCTTCACGGCCCGGATCGCTGCTGTCCAATTCCCCGAGCAACTCTCCGAGATTCCCGCGGGCACGCCACAGCCGCCCGATGGCGACCCAATTCTCCACATTACTCCCCAGGGGCCCCGGTTACCCCCGGGGGCCCCGCACCTTATTCCAGGATCTCCAGCGTGAACCGCCGGTTGGCCTTAACGCCGGCCGCGGCCAGCAGCGTGCGGATCGAACGAGCCGTCCTGCCCTGCTTACCGATCACGCGCCCCAGATCGCCCGGAGCCACGCGCAGTTCCAGAACCGTAACCTGTTCGCCTTCCACTTCGCGAACGTTCACCTCGTCCGGGCTATCCACCAGCACTTTGGCGATTTCCGCTACTAGTTCTTTCACCGTCACGCTCCTTCGAGGATATCTCCGGCTCCGCCGGCCACTAGGCCGCCACTGCCGCCGGATTGGCCTTCATCAGGCGGGCCACGGTGGCGGATGGCTGCGCGCCGTTCTTCATCCAGTGCTCGATGCGCGCATGATCCAGTCTCACCGCCGTGGGCTGCGACACCGGATTATAGATGCCCACTACTTCGACGGCGCGGCTATCGCGCGCGCGTTCTTTGTCAATCACTACGACACGGTAGGTCGGCTTTTTCTTGCTGCCGAACCGCGCCAGACGAATCATCAACATGCCTAGAACTCCTGTCCTTCTATTTTCCTTAGTTTAGCGCCCAAAGGGCAAGCCGCCAAAGGGCGACCCCGAACCCATCATTTTCGCCATGCGTTTACCCAGGAAGCCGCCGCCGCCCGTGAGGCTCTTCATCATCTTGCGCATCTGCGCGTACTGCTTCAGTAAATTGTTGACTTCCTGCACCGATGTCCCGCTGCCCTTGGCGATGCGCTTGCGCCGCTGGCCGCTGATCATCATGTGATTGGCGCGCTCTTTGGGTGTCATGGAGTCCACGATCGCCACCAACCGGTTGATCTCTTTTTCGTCAACCTTGACGTTCTTCAGATCCTTCATCACGCCGATCTGCGGCATCATGCCCAGGATCGATTCGAGCGGCCCCAGCTTGCGGATCTGCTTCATCTGGTCACGGAAATCGCCCAAGGTGAAGTCGTCTTCGATCAGCTTGCGCTGCATCTCCTCGGCTTGCTTGTGATCGATGGATTCTCCGACTTTCTCGATCAGGCTGAGCACGTCGCCCATGCCGAGAATCCGCTGCGCCACGCGGTCGGGGTGAAACGGCTCGAGCGCGTCGGACTTTTCGCCCACGCCGACGAACTTGAGTGGCTGGCCCGTGACCGACCGAATCGAGAGCGCCGCGCCACCGCGCGCGTCGCCATCCATCTTGGTGAGGATGGAGCCAGTGATACCCAACCGCTTATGAAACTCGTCGGCGGACTTCACGGCGTCCTGACCGGTCATGGCGTCGGCGACGAACAGGATTTCGGTGGGATTGAGCAGTTCTTTCAACTGGCTCAGCTCCGTCATCAGATCATCATCAATGTGCAGACGTCCGGCCGTGTCAACCAGCAAAATGTCGCGTCCGGTTTGGATGGCTTCCTTGCGAGCCGAGCGCGCGAGTTCAACCGGCTTGGTTTCCTCAGGCGTTCCTTCGTAAATGGGAAGCTTGAGATCCCGCGCCAGAACGCTCAATTGTTTGCGCGCAGCCGGACGGTAGACGTCCACGGAAACCAGAATGGGCGAGTGCCCGTTTTTGGAAAGGTACCGGGCGAGCTTCGCCGCGGAAGTAGTTTTTCCGGAGCCCTGCAGGCCGACGATTATGTAGACGCTGGGCGGTTCGTTGGCGGTGCGCAGCTTGGCCTGATGCGCGCCGAGCATGTTGACCAGCTCGTCGCGGACGATCTTGATCACCTGCTGGGTGGGCGAGAGGGCCGTGAGCACATCCTGGCCCATGGCCTTTTCCCTCACGGCCTCAATGAATTGTTTGACGACGCGGAAATGCACGTCGGCTTCGAGCAGCGCCACGCGGATCTCGCGCAACGCGGCTTCCATGTTCTCAGCCGAGAGCTTCCCTTCTCCGCGCAGGTTCTTAAATACGCGTTGAAGCTTGTCGCTTAAGTTATCAAACATTATTCGCCCCGGGCTTTAAATACCTGGGGATAGCCACCGGAAGGTAGATTTCCATTGTAGCGCAGGGGGCGTTCGCCCCCGAGGGTACGATAAACTACAGGTCGGATGGTAGCGAATCGCCGCTCCCGGGAGGCTTATCGAGTCTTCGTCAGTTACTCCCACAAAGATCGTTGGATCGCGAAGCGTATTGTGAGGGAGATCGAGAATCTGGCAGGAAGGGCTGTCCACGTATTTCTTGACGAAAAAGATATCGAAGTAGGTCAACATATTGCAGAGGAAGTCCGTGAAGCTATCGAGCGGTGCGACGAGTTTGTCGTGCTTCTCAGCCCCAATTCAAAAGGCCGAGAGTGGGTGCTAATCGAGATGGGTGCCGCATGGGGACTCAAGAAACAAATCATGACAATCCTACATAGCTTGAGCCCGCAAGAAATGCCTGACATCACGTACCCACACAAGGCCGTTGACCTTAATGACTTTGATGACGTGTACCTCGAGCAACTACGAAAGAGATTAAAGAAAGGACGAAAATGAGGGAAGCCAAAGTAGCGGCTTACAGGCGCAAACGTCCAGTCAAAGTCTTTCTGAGCCACTCATACGCAGACTTGGGGCTCGCCCGAAGGATTCGTAGCGTCCTCTCGCGGCATCTCAGTCTTACAGTCTTCTTGCACGAAGATCTGAGCGCCGGCGAGGACTGGCAATCGAAACTCCGAAAGGAGTTGGAGAATACGGACGTTTTCGTCCCACTCCTAACGCCAAATTCCGTCGCCGATAGCTGGGTACTCCAAGAAACCGGCGCTGCTTGGGCTCTAGACAAGCCGATCATTCCGCTAACAGCGCGAATGGATCTTATTGACCGTTTTCCTATCCAGCTTCGCGCCTACCAATCTTTGGATCTCAAGGATCTCGATACGCCAGAGGGCTCCGAACGATTTGCGGAAGCCCTTGAGAATAGGCTACCAGCGTCGCGCCCGGCGTAGCGCTGATTTGGGTTAGCCAGGCGATGAAATACGCAGTCATTTATGAGAAGACCGCCACGGGCTATAGCGCGTATGCGCTGGATATTCCCGGTTGCGTCGCTGCGGGCGCAACACTCGCCGAGACTGCCGAACTCAAACGCGGCGCCATCGAGCTGCATTTGGAAACCATGCGTGAGGATGGTGACGCGATTCCAGAGGCAACTACGGTCGCTGACAGTATCAGTGTTCCCCATTGAATTAAACCGAAGTCATCAGCGTCCATCTGCGTTCATCCGCGGGCCAAAAACTTATCTGCTCGCGGATGAACACAGCTCGCGGCACGAACCATCTCTGCCACCTTGCAATATAATGGCGGCCATGTTGACGCGCAGGAAAATGCTGGCGACGCCGCTGATTGCCCCGCTCGTAGGCGCAGCCATCCCCCTGGCCTCGGCCGCGTCCGGCAAGATGACGTTGTGCGTACATCAGAACTCGTCATTGGGCGCGCGCCGGCATCAAGTACGTGGAACTCACCAGCGCGCTGCTCGACGGCTTCCTCAAGACCGACAGCCTGGCGGCCGCCCGCCGTGTGGTTTCAGATCTGGGACTGAAGGCCGTTTCCTGCGGAGCCGAGCGCGGGCTCTGGGAGCCGGGTCCCGACCGCGCGGCGGCGCTCGACAGACTGAAGACGCGTTGCGAACAGTTCTCCCCGTTCGGCATCGATCGCATCGTCATCCCCAGCTTCTCCACGCAGAAGTGGACGCTCGACGACTACAAGCGTGGCATCGACGCCATGCGTGAAGTGGGCGAGACGGCCAAGGCCTATCGCATGATCGGCATGGTCGAGTTCATTCGCGGGACGACGTTCATCGCCACTTTGCCCACCACCCTCAAGCTGACTCGCGAGGCCAACCACCCCAACGTGCGGCCGATGATTGACGTCTACCTTTTCTGGTCCGGCATGAGCCAGTTGGGGGATCTGGATCAGATCCGTCCCCAGGAGATTGCGCATGTGCATTGGGCCGACGTCCCCGACGTACCGCGCGAACTCCTGGATGGATTGACGCGGGAGATCCCCGGCGAAGGAGTGGCGCCCCTCGCGCGCATTCTTCGCAAGCTGGCGGAAAGGGGATACTCGGGACCGGCTTCCGTCGAGGTATTTTCGCCCAAGCATCAGCAGGCCGACCCATACGAGCTGGCCCGCGGCATCCGCCAAAAGGCGGAACCGATCATGCGGCAGGCAGGCGTGCTGTAGAGCCGCACCGGGCCGCGACCGGCCACCGTTGCCGGCTAGGTCGCGGTCCGGCGCAAAGAGCCCTGCAGGGCGACGCCATCGCCCTGGGCGTTTAGTGAATCCTGCGTGGACCGGGCCGCGCGGGCGGTTCCATCAGCTTCTCCATCACACCAATGGACTCCTTGGCGATCCATATGAGCACATCGGGATGCTCGGCCACCGCGGGTAGTAACGCGACGGCGGCGTGCTGGCCTTCGTCCTCATCCCCCAATGCATAGGAAAGCGGGTCCTCCGGCGGCTTGCCGCCAAAGAAAATTTTGGTCGGCCACGGGTTGTTGCGGAACGCGGCAGCCAGCGCTTCCCGCGCCTCGGCGCGCCGGCCGCTCAACATCAGCAGAAACACCCGGCCCCAGGCAAACACCGCACTAACATCGTTCTCGTACTGGCGGTACAAACTGGCCGCGCCGTCCAAGTCGCTCAGCGCCAGGTAAATCCCTAGCAGGTAATCGCGGACACCCTGATTGTCGTTGGGATTCAGTTCGAGCATCCCTTCGAACTCGGCCGCGGCTTCCCGCAGCTTGTCATCGGAGATCAGAGCCATCGCCAATTCGCGGCGTGCCCGCATATACGGGCGTGTCTCGACGAATCCCCAAAAATGGCCCTTATCTTTGCGGAACCGGTCCTGGCCCAAGACCCGATCGCCGGCCTTCACCGCGGCGCGCACCTCCGCAACGTAGTCGTTAAACGAAAGCCGGCGGGTCTGCGCATAGATCGTCATCGCATCAACGCAATCCGGATCGAGCTTGAGCGCCTTTTCCGCCAGCTTGCGCGCTTTGGCGCTCGAGGGCTCCTCCATCGCGCGGTAGGCCAGGTCCTGCGCCTGTTCGGCCGGACTCTCCGGGGCGGCGTTTATCATCTGTTGCAGTTCACCCGAATCCATGAGTTTCCGCAGGTGTGCGTTCAAATCGTCGATGCTCTCAAAGTTCCCCTGTTTGGTCAACGCGCCGATCACCTTATGGGTCCGCTCCGAGCTTGCCCGCGGAAGTCCAATCACGTGCTTTAGGCCAACGGGCGGTAGTGGTTTCGTTATCTTTTTCCTTGGCATAGGTGTCCCGCGGTGGTGTGTCATTTAGGTCCCGGTAGAACACATTATAGGTCACGAAACCTGGATCGGCCCACCCTGCAGCGCCTCCGCAAAGACGCGGCAAAGGCGATTAGGTCAGCCGAGGGCGGGAAGCGTCGCTAGCAAGCGCAAGCTCTCAGCGCGCGTAGGCCGCGATCCGGCGCAGCATCGCGGTCCCCTGGGAACAGCCGATACGGGAAGTCTTTTGGCCGCAGGGGCAGGGGGAGGCGTCGACGTATTCGTTGTCAGTGGGCAGGCGGGAAGATTTCAGGTGCAACCCGTCATGTGCTTCACACTCGGAGGCAAACAGTTCGCCGGACTTGCCGATGACCTGCTCGAACACGGGTACACGGAAAGCGTCCCAGAGGCGGTCGCGATCGGTTTCGGTGAGCCGCTCCTGGCCCGGCCGCCACAGCACAATGACCGCGTGCGTCAACGACGGGATCGAGACGCGTAACAGTGCCTGCCACTGCTCCCAAGTTCCGGCGATCGCCGCGGGAGCGAACTCGACTACATCGGAGCCCCATCCTTTACGAAAGATGCGAACGGGTCGCGGCCGTAGAATTCCTGAAACACACCCGCTAGAAAACCCATTGGAAAACGCGTTGGAAAACCAGGGAACTAAAACCGCCGTGCGCGGCACCGGCGCGATGGGATATGCAAAGGCTTCCACATAAACTAATGTTCGCTCAGGCGGCCAGGATTCTCAGGAGATTTTCGCCAAAAATGGCCCGCGCCCCGGCCAGATCCAGGCCCAGTTCGTAGAGCGCGGTGGCCTGCTCCTCAAAAATCTGGTAATGCCAGCCCCGTGGAAAGAACGAGGAGTCGCTGCCGAACAGCAGGCGCTTGTGTCCGGCGACCTCCAGGGCTTGGCGGAACACCACCCGCAGATCCAGGTGCGGAGCGTGATACCGCATCCAGCGGTTGGAGCTGGACGTGTCCAAGTACACATTCGGACAGAGATCGGCCAGCATCAGCGCCTCGCGAAAGTATCCGGCGCCAAAGTGAGGAACGATGAACGGTACCTTGGGATGCCGCGCGGCGGCCATATGGAGATCCACGGGATTGGACAGCCGCGAATCGAACGCCGAGGGCAGCCCCAGTTTCTGGCGGACGCCAACGCTCAAAGCCCCGCAGTGCACGAATACCGCCCGGCGGCCCTGCGCTGCCCAGGTGAGGACGGGCTCCACGATTTCATCCTGAATGGAGTAGCCGTGCATGGCGGGAAACAGGCACGCCACGCGCACGTCAGAAAATGTTTCGGGCTTCCAGCTCTTCGGATTCACCATGGCGAATGCGAAAAAGCGGTCCGCGTGGGCGCGCACGGCCGCAGTGACCGATTCATGATCACCCGGAATGCTGGCGATCAAGGCCGCCCGGTCCACACCGTGGCGGTCGAGTTCGCGGGCCCAGGTTTCGGCCAGCGCTTCAGGCGGGGCGGGCGGAAACTGCCAGTCGAGCTGGCTTTGCATGCCCTCCACCGTCAGCCCCGGTTTCTGCGCGGCCAGAATTTCAAAGAAATGCCGCGAGAACAAATGCACGTGTGCGTCGGCAACGATCAGCGGGCCCCACGGGGATTGCCGGGCAATGCGTTCCATTATTCGGCCCCCAACTGCGTCAGCCCGGTGGATAACGCGAGTTGGGTAAGGCCCGCGACGTTGTTGACGCCGAGTTTCTTCATCATGGTCTTGCGATAGCTGCGCACGGTCTGCTCGCTGAGAACCAGCAGCGTGGCGATCTCTTTGCTGGTCTTGCCGTCCGCCACCAGCCGCAGAACTTGAACCTCTCGCGGCGACAAAGAATCGAGCGCCGAATCCTGCTTGCATTCGAGATCGCCCTTTTGAATACGGGTCAGCAGCCGGTCGGACACCTGCGGACTCAGATACGCGCCGCCGTTGGCAACCACGCGCAGGGCTTCCAGCAGGTCGTTGTCGGACACGTTCTTCAGCACGAATCCGCGCGCGCCGGAGCGCACCGCGCCCACCACGGAGTTCTCATCGTCATACATGGACAGGATGACGACCTTGCATTCCGGGTGATGGCGCAGAATTTCCGCGGTAGTCTCCACGCCATTCAATCCGGGCAGGCCGATATCCATCAGCACGAGCGCTGGCTTGTTCTGCTTCACGAATTGCAGGGCGTCCGGGCCGTTCGCGGCTTCGCCGACGACGTTAAAATTGCCGTCGCGGCTGAGGATGGCCTTAATGCCATCGCGCATGATCTTGTGGTCATCCACCAGAAGGACGTCGAATGGCATAGCGGATGGAAACAATTGTACCTTTTTCTGTTGTGACGTCGAAGCCGAGCCCGGAATGCCGGGCCAATAGCGCGGCAGCGGCCAGCGCTTTTTTCCGCCGCGCCCGGCATGCGATACGCGCGCCGGATACGAAAATCGCGACGTCCTTGGCTCCGCCGGCCGCCGCTACGGCGCTAGTTATTGCGTGATACATCGCGTCGGCGATTTCCGGAGCCAGCGTCGCGGTCGCGGAATAGCGGAGCCGGATGCTGGTGCCGTGGTGAGAGCCCTCGGCCAGATCCATCAGCGCGTTCTTCAGCCCGGTGCGGCGGACCGGAGAGGGCTCCAACGCGCGGCTGAGAGTTCGCAGGTGCCCCATCACGCCGTCCAGCGCCTCGCTCACTTCAGCGGCGCGCGCGGAGGCGCCGGGAAAGTCCATGCGCAAAAGTTGCAGGCGTAATCCGGCGACGGCCAATAGCGAGCCTACGTCGTCATGAAGCACCTGCGCCGCGCGGCGGAGTTCTTTGCGGCCCCGGACACACTCTTTCGCGAGTTGGTCCGCGTGCGAGTCCCGTGGCATGGATCAAGTTTAGCGCGCCATCAGTTCGGACAAGGTTACACTAAGCGAATGTCGGTGTTGGCCGCGCTCGCGAAGTGTAAAGGAGAATTCGGGAAGGCCGCCGCGCGCCAGACTGCCGCGCTCCTGGAACGCGTGCGGCGTATGCGCATTCGTGATCCCGAGGAACTCATCGAACTGCACGAGACCGTGCTGTTTCTTCGCGCACATCCCCAGAGCGCGCGCGTGCTCAAGCTGGCCGATCAAATCCTGTTTTCCTTTTCCGGGCGTGTGGGCGGCCTGGACCAAGAGCCCTTTGAGTATTCCGACGTCTCGGGCATAGCGGGCACTGGCCTCGGCACCACTTTCAGTTACCCGTTCGCCAAGAGCCTGGCGGAGCGGCACGGCGGCGCTATCCACATTGATTGGGACCACTACCAGCACGCGGACAAATTGGGCCCCATCCTCGGGCGGCTGATTCCGGAAGCCTTTGCGGACTGGGCCGTTGCCCCGCATCCCGACTGGCGGCGCTGGTATGAGCAAGCCGGCGGGAATTTGGGCTGGCTGATCTCCCGCGTCAGGCCTGACGTTTACGACTTGCTGGATTTGCCGCTGCGCTGGGAATTGAGCGACAGTTCCGTATCACGCTCACACGCGCGCATTGCGTGCAAGAAGATCTTCTATCACAGCGGACCGTTTCTCACACGGAACAACGTGTCGTTCACGGCCGAGTTCGCCGCGCCGAAGATAACGGCGACGCGCTTGCCGCGCCAACAGGCGCAAGCAATCCTCGACATCATCATCGACGCATCGGCAGTGCGCTATCGCGAGTTGTACGGATTCCTCTATCCCGATCTCGCGGGAGTGTTTCATGCGGACCTGGGACGGGGCGTCGCTTTCTATTTTTTGGGCATCCCACGCAAGTGGCGTCTGCCGCGCCGTGAGTATTACGCCGGAATGTATTTCAAGAACGGCGTGCCCACCGGCTATGTGGAAGTGATCTCATCGCGTGAAGAGGGCGGCGTGCGCATGGAAGTCGGCTTCAATCTGTATTACACGTTCCGCCAGGGCGAAACCGCGTGGCTTTACGCGCGCCTGTTGAAGCTGTTCCGCGAGCGCTATGGCGTGACCACATTTGCGATCGACCCCTACCAGATAGGCCACCAGAACGACGAAGCGATCGAGTCAGGAGCGTTCTGGTTCTACTACAAGCTCGGCTTCCGGCCGGAGTCGCCGGAGATCGCAGCACTGGCAGAGCGAGAAGAGCGGAAGCTCGCCACGAGGCCCGGCTATCGCTCATCGCCGGCTACGTTGCGGAAGCTGGCGGCGGGATCGATGGCGTACAACTGCGGGTGAGAGGAATGCGGCGCGGCTCTACCGCTTCTCCATGTGCACGCGGTCTTTCTCGTTTTCGTTGCAGACGGTCTCGAGAATGTCGCTGTCCGGAAGCAGAACTTCCGTGACCTTGATGGTGAACGGTTTGGTGTACATCTTGGGATCGTCGATGGTCAGGCTCAAGTCCATGTGACCGAAATCGCGGCGGTGGAAGCGCTCCTGGACCCGGAGTTCCTCGCTGTGAGGGTGTCCACGGCCATCCAGCCAAGTCTTGTCGTTGAATCCCGCCGAATCCACCACCAGCGTGTCGCCTTCCCAGTGGCCGACCGAGTAGCCCAGCCACGAAGGCTGAGGATCAGCGGGAAGCTTACGTCCATCCGTGTATATCTGGCGATGCGTGTTGTCCACCTCGTACAGCATCGCGATCAATCCTGGGGTTTGAATGATCTTAAACGGAGCGTAAGCAAAAATATCGGCGCGCGTAATGCCGTGCGGCAGGCACTGGATGGATGGACTATCCGGCCCGATTCGCGCTGCGTTCTGCCGCGTCAGCTCGGCGGCCGCGGGCCGTATCGGCGCATCCTCGGGCTTGAAGTCGGCCAGGATATTGAAGAAGTACTTGGAGAACGTGCGCGGGTCGTCCCCGGGCACAACGAAGGCGCCCAGAGCCGAGCCGTATAAGCGCTCGTTTTCCCCCGCAGGCGCAAACTCGGTCTGCCAGACTCCGGAAAGATCGGGCTTCCCGTTGGCGGCGCGCGGCGTCTTCGCGGAAAGGTCCGGCTTGCCATCGCGGGTCCGGGGAGTCCCGGGCGTGGGATGGTTCAACCACTGGGCATGCACGCACAGCACGGTGCCGGCAAACAGGATCCCGATTTTCATGACTTGGCTCATAGTACCTCCCTGCAAACATTATTAGCTCACAGGTGGACACGGATTACAGCCACCAGTGGGCCGCATCTACGCAATGGCCGGGTGCTTCTTCGCAAAGCCAGTAGCCTGTTCGAACGCATGTGCCAGTTGCAGGACACTGAAGTCCGCGTGGTGACGACCAACAATTTGTACGCCAACCGGAAGTCCCTCGGGCGTGAAGCCTCCCGGCACCGAGGCTGCTGGATTGCCCGTTGCCGAGATATACCAGCAGGACTTCATCCAGTCGATGTAGTTATTGAACTTCACACCCGCAATCTCCTTCGGGTACGGAGTGTTGACATCGAATGGTGGCAACTGGGTGGTGGGCAGAACGAAGTATTCGTACTTTTCAAGAAACGCCTGAAAGCGCCGCCAGAGCTGGCCGTGGGCGGTTTCGGCGCGCGCGACGTCCACGCCGGTCAGGCGCAACCCTTCCTCGATTTCGCCCTTGAGCGTGTCCTTAAAAGCATCCGGGTGTTCACGCAGCCGCGGGCTAAACGTATTCGCGGTGCCCCAAGCGCGCAGTGTACGGAATGCGATCTCGGCGAGAGCGAAGTCCGGCTCCGCCGGCTCGACGATGCACCCCAGCGATTCAAATGTCTTGCGATGCCCATCCACAATGGTGCGCACGCGCGGGTCGAAGGGCACACCGCCCAGGTCCTTAAACCAGGCCACGCGCACTCCTTTAAAGCTGCGATCGAGCGGACGCGCGAAGCGTTCTCCCGGTTCATTGATGGATAGCGGTGCGCGGGAATCTGGCCCCGCGATCGTGCTCAATACGAACGCAAGGTCCGCCACCGAGCGGCCAAGGCATCCTGAAGTGCTTAGCGTGGACCACGCGAACGCCGCTTTTGGGTTCGGTACCCGGCCGACCGAAGGCCGAAAGCCAACTGTGTTGCAGAACGCGGCGGGATTGCGGAGGGAACCACCGGTATCGGACCCATCGGCCACGGGCACAAGCCCACAGGCCAACGCAACGGCTGCGCCGCCGGAAGAACCTCCGCAGGTCTTGGTCAGATCGTAGGGGTTGGTTGTAGCGCCAAAGATGGTGTTGAACGTCTGAGATCCTGACCCGAATTCTGGTGTGTTGGTTTTGCCGATGGTGATCGCGCCCGCGCGGTGAAGCCGTTCGACGATCAGATCGTCCTCGGTGGGGATGTAGTCTTTATAGAGCGGCGATCCAAAGGTGGTGCGGATGCCACGGGTTTCCACCAGATCCTTGTGGGCGACCGGCAGGCCGTGCAGCGGCCCCAGCGTCTCTTTGCGCACCTGCATCTCATCGGCCTTAGCAGCGGCGGCCGCGGCCATTTCCGGCACCAGCGTCACGATGGCGTTGACCTTCGGATTTACGCGCTCGATCTGTTTCAGATGCGCGGCCAGTGCTTCGCGCGCCGACAGCTTCTTCGCGCGGATCAGCCGGGCCATCTCGACCGTGCTCATGAAACAGATGGAGGAATCGGCAACTTGCGCAGCCAGAGTTCCCTTGAGGAGTGGCACGGCAGCCAAACCCAACAGGACTTCACGACGGTTCGGAAGGTTCTCACTCATGGGTGTGAGTCTATCACGCGATGGAGTTTACACGTGGCCTTCTTGCAATAGCTTGTTTTTCCGCACAACCCACGTGGTCATGCAGCGCTGATTCTGGACGACTGTGGTCTTCAGGGGATCCACCAGTTCGCCTCCGAGTTGTTCCGTAAGCTCAAGCAGAAGCTTTTCATCGACCAGGTAGCGCTCTGATCCGTCGGGGAGCCGGAAGCGGCGTCCTTCCAGGTTTTGGACTTCGTGCTCCATTCCGATAGAAGACGCCAGGCGGCAAAAGAATAGGCCGCCCGGTTTCAGAATGCGCCACGTGCCTTGCAGCATCGCGAGAAAATGCGCATCGTCACGGGCAAAATGCAGCACGGCGCTACTGATGACCACGTCGGCGAAGGCATCGGGGAAAGACATGGCTTCGATTGGTTGCTGCCGAAAGTGATCGGCGGAAAGCGCCGGCGCCAAGGACGCCGCCAGGTGACGCGTGGCGTTGATCGCCCGCGGGTCAGCGTCCACGCCGTACACGTCAAAGCCCTCGCGGAGCAGATACACGAGATTACGGCCCGCGCCGCACCCCACATCGACGACGCGCATCCCGGCCGCGATGCGCCCACGCAGCAGCTGATCGAACAGGTAAATGTCGACGCCGCCGAATTGCTGGTTAAGACCGGTCATAGAAGAGGCACCCGGTCCGTCAACCCCAAAGCGTCTTCCGTCGCGGCGGCAACGTGCAGGAGCAGGTCTTCTTGTCCGGCGGCTGCGATGATCTGGAGACCGATGGGCAACCCACCGCGAGTGAATCCACAGGGGATCGAAATCGCGGGCAGCCCCAGCGCGTTCATGCCTCGCGTAAAGCGCGTCGCGGCGGCGCGGACTTCTTCTTTGGCACCGCCCACCTCCACCGTCACTTCACCGATTCTCGGTGCTGTTATGGGCGTCGTAGGGGTAAAGATGCAATCCATGTCATCAAATAGCTTCGCGAACTGGCGGCCGATCCGGCGGCGCGTGCGCTGGGCTTCGATGTAATCAATGCCGGGGATCACTTGGCCCTGATCGAGTAATGCCAGAACATCCGCACCGAAGTCCGCGCGGCGCTCGAAGTACGGACGCAATGCGGCCGCGGCTTCCACCAGCAGACACGTCGCAGCGGCGGCGCGCAGCGCTTCCATATCCGGCACGGCGATTTCAATAACGCGGGCTTTTCGCCCGGCCATAGTGAGGATGGCCGATTGCACCGCCGACTCCACCTGCGGGTCCACGCGGTCGCGGAAGAAGTTGGTGGGATAGCCGATGCGCAAGCCGCCCGGGTCAGGAGCATCGCCCGGAATGTAGCCGCTCGGTTCCTCGACCATCGCCTGAAACGCCAGGGCCGCGTCGCGTACGGTACGCGTTATCGGCCCGACGTGATCCTGCGAAAATCCCAGCGGCAGCACGCCCTTCACGCTCACAAGTCCAAACGTAGGCTTTAAGCCGACGACGCCACAGAACGACGCCGGGATGCGGATGGAGCCGCCGGTGTCGGTACCGATGGCCAGCGGCACGATACCGGCCGCCACCGCCACAGCCGAGCCGCCGCTCGAACCGCCCGAAATGCGTTGCAGATCCCACGGATTATGGATCGGGCCGTAGTGCGGATTGTTCGACGTGATGCCGTAAGCCAGCTCATGCAAGCCGGTCTTGCCCAGCGAGACTGCGCCGGCTTCGCTCAGTTCCGTGACGATCTCGGCATCGCGCGTGGGCACATAATGCGCGAAGATTTTGGACCCCGCCGTGGTATGCACGCCTTTAGTGCGGATCAGGTCTTTATATGCGATCGGGATGCCGTGAAACACGCCGCGGTCAAAACCGCGCGCCAGCTCTTCATCACGCGCGGCCGATGTCTCCAGGGCCGCGTCGCCTGTGACCGTGATGAATGAGTTGAGCTTGCGATCCCACCGTTTGATCTTGAGAAGCGCTTCTTGCACCAGCTCGCGTGAGGAAATTTCCCCGTTGCGCAAGGCTTGGGCGAGGATCGGCAAAACGGCCATAAGCTCCAGTCTACAATTGGGAATGCGCCCGCTGACGCACTTGAGTGACGAAGAGGAATTGTTTCGCTCTACGGTCGCGCAATTTGCGAAAGAACGCCTGGCTCCGCATGTGCGCCAGATGGACCAAGCCGGCGTCTTCCGTAAGGAACTGCTCAGCGAGTTTTTCGAACTCGGCCTGATGGCCGTAGACGTTCCCGAAGAGTTTGGCGGCCAGGGCGGCAGCTTTTTTCAAACGGTTCTCGCGATCGAAGAGCTGGCCAAGGTGGACCCGTCGGCGGCCGTCATCATCGACGTACAGAACACACTCTGTACTTCGGCCATCCAACGTTGGGGCACGACGGATCAGAAGCGCCGCTTCCTTCCGCGCCTGGCCAAAGACACGGTGGCATCGTATGCGCTGTCGGAAGCAGGCTCCGGTTCGGACGCTTTTGCGCTGGCCACCCGCGCGACCGCCGACGGCGCAGGCTTCCGCCTTAGTGGACGAAAGATGTGGATCACTAACGCCGCCGAGGCCGGATTATTCCTCATCTTCGCGACCGTCGATCCGTCGGCGGGATACAAAGGCATCACGGCGTTCTTGATGGAACGCGGCACGCCGGGGCTCTCCATCGGCAAGAAGGAAGACAAACTGGGCATCCGGGCGTCTTCCACGTGCGAGGTGATTCTCGACGACTGCCGCGTCCCGGCGGAGAACCTCCTGGGCGAAATCGGCAAAGGCTACAAAGTGGCGATTGAGACTCTCAATGAAGGGCGCATCGGCATCGGGGCCCAGATGACCGGCCTGGCCCAAGGTGCCCTCGACCACGCTCTCGCCTATGCCAAGCAACGCAAGCAATTTGGCAAGGCAATCGCCGAATTTCAGGGAGTGCAGTTCGAATTGGCGGAGATGGCCGTGGACATCGAAGCAGCGAGGCTCCTGACCTACAACGCGGCGCGGCGCAGAGACTCGGGGCTTCCGTTCGTAAAGGAAGCCGCCATGGCCAAGTTCTTTGCGGCGCAGATCGCCGAGCGCTGCGCTTCGCGCGCGATAGAAGTGTTGGGCGGGGTCGGCTTTACCAAAGAGTACGGAGTGGAAAAACTTTACCGCGACGCCAAGATCGGCCGGATCTACGAAGGTACGGCCAATATGCAGCGGGTGACAATCGCGAAACATCTGCTCGGGAAGTAGCCGGGCGCAACCTTCTGCGCACTGGCTCCGTCAGGACTATATTGGAGGTAGCATGATTGGACAAAACCTGCGGCTCATTGGTTGGCTTGGCGTGATGACCTTGGGCGCGGCCACGCTTACGGCCCAGAAATCCTACGACCTCTCCCCGGCGCAGATCGACGACATTGTGCAGAAGTTCGCTGCGAAGGAAGCGGCTTTTGCCAAGGCCCGCGAAGCCTACACGTATCGCCAGTCGGCGCGCATTCAGGAACTCGACGAAGGCGGCGCGATCATGGGCCGCTGGGAAACCATTTCCGACATCGTATTCAGCCAGGATGGCAAGCGCAGCGAGAAGGTAGTTCGCTCTCCTGTTCCCACGCTCCGCAACATTACGCTGACGCCCGAGGACCTGGAAGACATGCGCAGCGTGCAACCCTTTGTATTAACGACAGCGGAGCTTTCGAAATACCTTATCCGTTACCTGGGCCACCAGAACGTGGACGAAATCGGTACCTTCGTTTTCGCCGTCAAACCCAAGAAAATCGAAGGCAACCAGCGCTACTTCGCGGGGCAGGTGTGGGTAGACGACCGCGACCTGCAGATCGTCAAATCCTACGGCCGCGGCGTGGGTAATGTCAGCCGCAAGGGCGACAACCAGTTCCCCAAGTTTGAGACCTATCGCGAGCAGATCGACGGCAAGTACTGGTTCCCCACTTATACTGTCGCCAACGACACCCTGCACTTCCAGAGCGGCGACCAGCGTATCCGCCAAACCATTCGTTATGAAGACTATAAGCAGTTCGGCGCGGAAACGAAGATCACCTTCGGCGACGAAGTCAAAGACGAGACCAAACCGGCCACTCCGGCTCCGCCTAAGCCACCAGCCCCGGCCAAGCCCCCGGCCAAGTAAGGCCGCTGGGCATAGTCCTCAGGCTCATACCGTAAACCTCCCATCGGAATCCGCCGATAGAGGAGCGTATGGCGGGTGCCCCCAGTGCCGACGCTGAACGCGCGGAGTTCGAACAACTGAAGGGGACTTTCTTATCCAGTCTCAACCATGAGATTCGCACGCCCTTGAGCGGGATTCTGGGCATGGCGGACCTCCTGCTGGAAACCAATCTGGATGACGAGCAGAAGGAATACGTCCAGGCGGCCCGCCTGTGCGCCGAAAATCTCTTCCACGTTCTGAATTCCACGTTGGAATATTCAGCCCTGGAAGCCGGCCAGTTGAAACTCGACGAGACGGAATTCAGCCTGCGCGAGATGCTGGATTCCATCGTCGGCCAGGAACGCGAAAAAGCAGAAGCCAAAGGACTCCGTCTGCTTTCCAGCCTGGAACCGTCGTTGCCGGAAACCGTGATCGGCGACGCGGGGCGGATTCGCGACATCCTGCTTCACCTCCTGGATAATGCCATCAAGTTCACCCCGCAAGGAAGCGTTACGCTCACTTTGTCCAGCGACTACGATCAACTGATCGCCTCCGTCCGCGACACTGGAATTGGCATTCCAGCCGACCGCCAGGCGCACATTTTTGAGTCCTTCCGCCAAGGAGAAATGGGCCTATCGCGGAGCTATCCGGGCCTAGGCCTGGGTTTGGCGCTGGCACGGAAGCTGGCGAGTTTAATGGGCGGCGGCATCGAATTTGAAAGTCAATTGGATGTCGGGTCGACCTTCAGGCTGCGGATCCCGCTGCGTCAGCCGGCGGCGCAACCACAAGTGCAGACGGCGCACTCCCCGCGCATTTTGGCGGTGGAAGACAATCCCGTGGGCCAGATGGTGCTGCGGCATTCCCTCAAAGGCCGGGCTATCGAATTGGACGTGACAGGTAGCGGGCAGGAAGCCCTACAGGCGGCGGGCACTCATTCCTACGATCTGATTCTAATGGACCTGCAAATGCCGGTCATGGACGGGTTTGCAACCACTGCCGCGATCCGCAAGCTGCCCGGCTACCGGAATATTCCTATTCTCGCGTTGACCGCCAACTGCTCCGATACCGTACGCCAGCAGTGCCAGGAGTTTGGTATGCAGGGATTTCTCTCCAAGCCCGTGCAGTCCACCGAACTCTGGTCCGCTATCTCGCAAAATCTGAGTTAAAGAATTCACGGCATGGCATGCGGCGTGCACCGCCATTGCCATCATGCTGAATGGATTGACCTCCAGCCTGGAGCGCTACTTAGACCTTCTGAGCACCCGGCAGAAGCTGGTCGCCTCTAATATCGCCAATGCCGATACGCCCAAGTATCAGACCCAAGACATTGATTTTCAATTCGAATTCGCGAGTCTGCTGCAAGGCCAGCAACCGCAGATCATCCAGGCGCAGGGGCTTAAGCAAAAGCCGGACGGCAACAACGTCAACCTGGATCGCGAGGCGCGGATGCTCGCCGAGAATGCCGCGCGTTTCAACCTGGCATCCACTTTGCTACGCGGCCAACTCAGAATGGTACAGCAGGCCATCCAGGGAGGTAACGGGTCGTGAGCCTGTTCTCTTCTCTACAAGTCAGCGCATCGGGTATGACGGCGCAACGGACCCGCGCCGAAATGCTGGTGGAAAACATGGCCAACGCGGAAACCACACGGACGCCGGAAGGCGGCCCCTACCGCCGCAAGGATGTAGTGTTTTCCACGCAGATGCAGACTTCTCCGTTCTCAGCGGTATTCCAAAACGAAATGGGCATGGGAGTCGAGGTGGCCGACGTGGTGCGCGACTCCAGTGCGCCCGACCTGCGCTACCAGCCGGGACATCCGGATGCCAACGCCCAGGGCTACGTCGCTTATCCCAAGATGAATCCGGCGGAGGAAATGGTGGATCTGCTCAGCGCGTCGCGGTCGTATCAGGCCAACGTGTCGGCGATCTCCGCGGTGAAAGATATGATCAACCGTTCACTCGACATTCTAAAGTGATATGCCAACTCCGATTCTCCCCGTCACCCATACGATCGCCGTTCCAGCTTTCGAAGCCAAGTCCGCAGGCTCCGGTGGATCGCCTTTTAAGTCCGTCTTCTCGGAGGCGGTCCAGAAAGTCTAATTGTTCCAGCACAACGCCCAGCAAAGCGCCGGCCGCTTCCTGAACGGCGAAGGCGAAGAGATCCACAAAGTGGCTCTGGCAGCGCAGCAGGCCGATCTTTCGTTTCAAATGTTCCTTCAGGTGCGTAACAAGGTGATCTCCGCCTATCAGGAAATCATGCGCATGCAGATTTGAAGCGTAGGCTTCCGCGGCGAAAGCGATGGACCAACTGAACCGGCTCTTCGGAGGGCTTTCCTGGGCGCAGCGAATCTGGCTGCTGATCGCGGCCGTGGCCGTGGGCGGCGGCTTGACGATGTTTTCGCGCTGGAGCCAGGAGCGCGACTTCAAGCCGCTGTACACCAACCTGGCCGCCGAAGACGCCGGAGCGCTGGTCGGCAAGCTAAAGGAAAGCGGCATCGAATACCGCCTAGGTGAGAATGGCTCGGTCATCCTGGTGTTATCCGAGAGAGTAGCCGAGGCGCGCCTCGCGATGGCTTCGGCGGGGCTACCTAAGTCCGGCAGAATCGGCTTTGAATTATTCGACAAAGCCAATTTCGGCGCCAGTGATTTCGCCGAACAGGTCAACTATCACCGCGCGATCGAGGGCGAACTCGAGCGCTCGGTGATGTCCATCACCGAGGTCGAGCAGGCCCGCGTGCACCTGACTTTGGCGAAAGAGTCGTTGTACAGCGAGTCCCGGCAGCCCGCCAAAGCCAGTGTGCTGGTGAAGCTGCGCCCGGGCGCCCGGCTCTCTCCGCAAAATATCGCGGCCATCTGCCAGCTCACCGCCAGCGCGGTGCCAGAGTTATCCGTGGATCAAGTGGCGCTGGTCGATACCAATGGAACCTTGCTCAGCCGGCCGCGGCGGAGCCTGCCCGGGGAGGGCGCGGACAGCAGCGAAGCGGCCCTCGAATACCGCAAGAGCATCGAGAAAGACCTGCAAAATAAGATCGCGGCGACGCTCGATCCCTTGCTTGGACTGGAGCATTTTCGCGCGGGAGTTTCCGCCGATGTCGATGTCACCAGCGCGGATCAAAGCGAGGAAATCTACGACCCGCAGAAATCGGCGGTGCTGACTTCGCAGACCACGCAGGATGGCCCGGCATCTCCTTTGGCAGCGGGAGGCGTGCCCGGAACGGCTTCGAACTTGCCACGGCCGACGGCGGGCGCGGCGGCGGCGCCGGCGGGAGCCGGCAACTTCTCGCGCAAAACCGAGAGCGTTACCTATCAGCCCAGCCGCATCGTCAAACACACCAAGATTCCGCAGGGCGCGGTGAGCAAGCTGTCTCTTTCCGTTCTGGTCGATCACACCTTGCGCTGGGAAGGTTCCAAGCGCGTGGTGGAACCGCCGTCACCGGAAAAGCTCAAAGTGATCCACGATCTGGTTGCGGCCGCGGTGGGTTTTAGCATGGATCGCGGCGACCAGCTGGTCGTGGAGGCCTTTCCGTTTGAAGCCACGCTGGCTGCCGAGCCGCCGGTGATCACACCGGTCTCCTCCCCGGCCTCGGGACCGCCCAACCAGCTACCCGCGTGGATGCCACAGTGGCTGCAAAAGCTGATGGGCGCCAAGAACTTTCTACTGATCGCGGGCATTGGAGCAGCCGCCATGCTGGTGCTGTTGGGAGTCTTGGTCTGGGTGCTGATGCGCAGCCGCAAACGCAAAAAGATTACCGCCGAAATGGCTACCGCGGCCATCGCGGGAGACAACGTAAGAGAACTCGCGGCGCCCGAAGACCTACAAAAGAAGCTGCAAGCGCAGATGGCCGAGCAAGCGGCCCAGCACGCCCGGCGCGAGGCCGAAGAGCTGATGAAGCTCAAGATACCGGAAGTCTCCACTAAGAAGACCGAGGTGCTGACCAAGCACATCGCGGCGGAAGCCAAGACCAATCCCGCGCTGATGGCTCAGGTAGTGCGGAGCTGGCTCAATGGTTAGGACCTCGAATCGGGTCCCCGACGAAGAATCGCTGTCCGGGCTGCGCAAGGCCGCCATCCTGATGGTGATGATCGGCGACGAAGCTTCCAGCGGCATTATGCGCGAAATGGACGAGGAGGAAGTCCAGAAAATCGGCCGTGAAATCGCACGAGTGATCAACCTCAGTCCGACGGAAGCCGAGGGCGTGCTCGAAGAGTTTTACCAGATGGGTATCGCCCACGATTATGTGGTGAAGGGTGGCATCGACTATGCGCGCAAAATCCTGAATTCCGCTTTCGGCCCCGAATCGGCCAAAAGAATGCTGGACCGCCTGGTGAAGTCGCTGGGCAACGAGACGCTCAGCTTCGACGCCCTGCAGAAGACCGATCCACAGCAATTGGCGAAATTCATCGACAGCGAACATCCGCAGACCATCGCCCTGATCCTCTCGCATTTGAACGCGTCGCAAGCCGCGGGCCTGCTGTTTTCCCTCCCTGCGGAACTGCGCGCCGACGTGGCGCTCCGCATGGCCAACCTGGATCAGATCTCGCCGGAGATTATCGGCAAAATCGCCGGGGTGATCGGCTCCAAACTCAACGCACTGGGGGAAACCAGCCGCGAGGCCTATGGCGGCGTGCCGGCGGTCGCCGAAATGTTCAATCGCCTGGATTCCAACACCAGCAGGGCCGTCCTCGACAGCATCGAGAAGGCCGACCCGGCGCTGGTCGAGAACATTCGACACCTGATGTTTGTCTTTGAAGACATCCTGCTGCTCAACGCCAACGCGGTCAAGGAAATTCTCGCCAAAGTCGACCGCAAGATCCTGACGGCGGCTCTCAAGGGCACCAGCGAGCAGTTGAAGAACCATATGCTGCAGGCCATGAGCCAGCGCGGAGCGGACATGCTGCGCGAAGACATGGAGGCTTTGGGCCCCATCAAGATCAGGGAGGTGGAAGCGGCGCAACAGCAGATCATTGCGGTCATCCGGCAACTGGAAAGTGAAGGCACCATCAGCCTGAAGGGCACCGCCGGGGAACAATATGTTCTCTAATGCACGGAGGGAAGCGCGTTAGCCATGCGGAAGCAATCCATGCAGGGCGCCGCGCATCAACCCGTCCGCTTGCTGCGCCAACAGGGTGGAAACTCAGCGGGTCCCCTGGCCAGACCCATCGTGTGGCCGGGAGCGGGCCAGGATCCGGCGCTTGCGCTTCTGCCCAGCACTCCGCAAGCAGACTTACTGGCCGAGCCCGAAACTTCCCCGTTTCCTCCGTCGCGGGAGTTGCAACGGCAGATCGAATCCGCGCGGAGACAGGCGCGCGCGGAAGGCGAAGCGTCGGGAATCCAGCGCGCCAACCAGCGCCTGGAGCCGATCCTGGCCGACCTGGGCGCGGTGCTGCAAGAACTCTCGCAAACGCGCCCGCGGCTCCGCGCGGAACTGGAAGAGGACACGGTCAAGCTGGCGCTGGTCATTGCCCGGCGCGTCCTGCATCGCGAACTGACCACGGACCCGGAAGCCATCCTGGGACTGGTCAAGGCCGCGTTCCACAAACTGAATGCGCGGGAGGCGCATCGTTTGCGCCTGGCTCCGCGGGACGCGGCCGTTCTGGAAGAGTATCACGCCGGCTTAAACCTGCCCGGGGCGCTCGAAATCGCCGGGGACGCTTCTCTGCCCCGTGGCGGTGTTGTGTTTGAAACTTCGCGCGGCGAGCTCGACGCTTCCGTCGATACGCAACTTAGTAAAATCGAGCGGGGCTTAACGGACATCATGCGGAGGCGCAGCACATGAATTTGCAGGAATACATTCACGCGGTTTCCAACATCGAGACCGTGCAGCGCACCGGGCGCGTCCAGGATATGACCGGACTCCTCATCGCCTGCGAAGGCCCGGCGGCGGCGCTGGGCGACTTTTGCGAAATCGACGCGCCAAGCGGTCCGGTGCGGGCCCAGGTAGTCGGTTTCCGCGACCGCCAGGTATTGCTCATGCCGCTCGAGGAAATCACTGGCCTGCAACCGGGGAACCGGGTAGTTGCCCGCGCCGAGGCCGCACGGGTGGGAGTTTCGCCCAAATTGCTGGGCCGGATTCTGGACGGATTCGGAAGACCCATGGATCACTTACCGCCGGTTCACCCGGAGGCACTCTACCCACTCTACACCGCGCCCCCCGGGCCCCTGGAGCGCGAGCCCATCCGCGAGCCTTTAGTCACCGGCGTGCGCGCCATCGACAGCCTCCTTCCGCTCGGCAAAGGGCAGCGCGTGGGAATTTTCGGCGGCTCCGGCGTGGGCAAGAGCACGCTGCTGGGCGCAATGGCGCGGCAGAACTCCGCGGATGTAAGCGTGATCGCCCTCATCGGAGAACGGAATCGCGAGGTGCGCGAATTCCTGGAGCACGAACTGCTGGCCGAAGGACTGCAACGCTCGGTGGTAATCGTAGCCACTTCCGACATGCCCGCGCCCCTGCGCATCCGCGCCGGATTTGTAGCCGTGGCCGTAGCGGAGTATTTTCGCGATTGCGGCAAGAGTGTCCTTCTGGTGATGGATTCGGTCACGCGGCTGGCGATGGCGCAACGGGAAATCGGCCTGGCGGCCGGCGAACCCCCGGGGCAAAAGGGCTATCCGCCGAGCGTGTTCAGCCTCTTGCCCAAGATCTTTGAGCGCGCTGGCAATTTTCCCAAAGGCTCCATCACTGGCTTCTTCACGGTGCTGGTGGAAGGAGACGACTTCAACGAACCCATCTGCGACGCGGTGCGCGCCATCCTCGACGGTCACGTGATCCTGTCGCGGGAACTCGGCGCCATGGGACACTATCCGGCCATCGATGTTCTGAATTCCGTCAGCAGGCTGGCGGGCCGGGTGGCGTCCCAGCCGCAACAGGAAGCCGCGCGCAAGATCCGCGAGGCTTTGGCGAGCTACCAGCAGTCGGAGGATCTCATCAATCTGGGCGCCTATGCCGGCGGCTCTAATCCCCGGCTGGACGCGGCCATCCGCATGCGTCCGGCATTGCTCGAGTTTCTGCGTCAACCGCCCGATGTCACCGCGCCCATCGGGCAGACGCTGGAACAACTGGCCCAACTAGCACTGCATTCTGACGCATAACACCGGTGCATGAAGAAATTCGTCTTTTCTCTTGAGCGTGTGCTCCATCTGCGGCAGGCACAGGCGCGCATCGAGGAAATGAAGCTCGAACAGCTGTACGGCGAACGGACGGCGATCGAGACCCACGAACGGTCCCTGCGTGACCAGCGCCGGCAGTCGGAATCCGAAATCTGCATTCGCGGCGAAGCGACAGCCGGCGAGCTCGGCGCCCTCGACGCGTTCCAGCAACATGTACAGGCGGAAATGCAGCGCAGCCAGCAGGCTCGCGCCGCCTGCGAACGCCGGATCCACGCCCAACTTGAAATCGTGACCGGCAAGCGCCGCGAGGTGAAGCTTCTGGAGAAGCTTAAATTGCAGCGCCGGACCGCCTGGAAAAGCGATTTCGAGCGCGAGATCGCCCAGCAGGCCGAGGAGTCTCACCTGGCCAGATGGAATCGGGAAAATATAGAATAGCGTATGGCACTTAAAAGAATCGGTATCCTTACCGGCGGTGGCGATGTCCCCGGCCTGAATGCAGTCATCAAGAGCGTTGTTTACCGCGGTGCGGAAAACAACATTGAAGTCACCGGCTTCCGCCGCGGCTGGGAAGCGCTCACCCACCTCAACCTGGACGACCCGGAGAGCCGGGAACGCTACGTTCTCCCTCTCACGCGCGACAACACGCGCACCATCGACCGCGACGGCGGCACGATGCTGCACACCAGCCGGACCAACCCGTCGAAGATGAAAAAGGTTCCCGAATTCCTGGCGGACGCCGGTTTCCCGGAGAAAGACGGCAAGTGGGACATGAGCGGACAGGTGCTCAATAACCTGGAACGGCTAGGCATTGATTCCCTGATCGCCATCGGCGGTGACGACACGCTGAGCTTTGCCGCCCGCCTTGACCAACTGGGCGTGAAAGTGATCGCCGTGCCCAAGACTATGGACAATGACGTCCAGAACACCGAGTATTGCGTCGGCTTTTCCACCGCTGTCACGCGCGCGGCCGACGCCATCGACCGGCAGCTCACCACCGTCGGCTCGCACGAGCGCATCGGCATCTTCCGCGTGTTCGGACGCGACGCGGGATACACCGCCCTCTATACGGCGTGGGTCAGTTCGATCCGCTGCGTAATCCCGGAATACAAAGTGAACCTGGACAAGCTGATCGATCTGATCCTCACCGACAAGCGCCGTAACCCGAGCAACTACGCTCTGGTCGTGCTGTCAGAAGGCGCGCAATGGGAAGGCTACAAACTTCAGGAATACGGCGAGCCGGATGGCTACGGGCATCGCAAGAAAACCAGCATCGCCGAAACGCTCAGCAGCGAAATCATCCGGCGCACTGGCGAAGAGACCGTGGTGAGCGACCTGACCTACGACCTGCGCGGTGGCTCTCCGGACTTCATGGACAAATTGATCGCCTCGACGTTCGGAACCATGGCGTTTGAAGCCACCGTGGCCGGCAAGAGCGGTTTGATGGCCGCGATCCACAACGGGTGCTACGACATGGTGCCGATTCCCGATCCCAAGCTGGGCCCGCGGAAACTGGACGTCGACACCATGTACAACAAGGAGCGCTACCGGCCCAACTACACTGGTAAGCTCGGGATGCCGGTGTTTCTCACGCGGGCGTAAGCACCGGTAGTCAACAACACCGCCAGGAGGCGCCCAGATGCCGGATTCCCATCTCCAACTCACAACGGAAGACGGCATTGCTATCCTTACGCTCAACCGTCCGGCACAGCGCAACGCTCTTTCACTCGAGCTGATGCGCGAACTGATCGAGTGCCTGACGCGGATTGAGGCCGACCGCCAAATCGGCGCCGTCATCCTGGCCGCCGCTGGGCCCGCCTATTGCGCCGGACACGACCTGCGCGAAATGACTGGGCGGGCCGAAGCCGACTATCAAGAGATCTTTCGCGTCTGTACAGAGCTCATGCAGAAGATCCAGGCGCTACCACAACCGGTGATCGCCGAAGTGCAGGGCATGGCTACCGCGGCCGGCTGCCAGTTGGTCGCGACGTGCGATCTGGCCGTCGCTTCCGAAACCGCCACGTTCGCGACACCGGGCGTCCGCATCGGGCTCTTTTGTTCGACACCGATGGTCGCCGTGAGCCGCGCCATCGGCCGCAAGCGCGCCCTGCAGATGCTGCTTACGGGCGATCCTATTGATGCCGGGATGGCAGCGGATTGGGGGCTGGTCAACAGCGTCGTTCCGGCGGCCGAGCTGCGCGCCTCCACGCACGCTCTGGCCAAGCGCGTCACCCAAGCCAGCACGCACACCTTGGCGATCGGCAAGCAAGCGTTCTACCGGCAGTTCGACATGGCCCAAGGGGACGCTTACGAATTCACGCAGCAGGTGATGACGGCAAACGCCCAGTCCGCCGACGCCCAAGAGGGGATCTGCGCATTCCTCGAAAAGCGGAAGCCCCAGTGGCGGGGCCGCTAGGCGATTCTGAAAAAGACTTACGCCGTCCCGCGCCGCGCGACTTCATCCAGACCCTGCTCGCGGATCTCCATCTCCCGCATGCGGAACTTCTGAATCTTTCCGCTGAGCGTGGCCGGGAAGGATTCGACGAAACGGATCGACTCGGGGATCTTGAACTTGGCGATCTTCCCCTCGCAGAACTGGCGGATCTCTTCGGCCGTGGCTGTTTCACTGGGCTTCAGCCGGATCCAGGCCAGGACGATCTCACCCATGCGTTCATTCGGCAACCCGGTGACCTGTACTTCAGCGATTTTTGGATGCGTGTAGAGAAACTCCTCGATCTCGCGCGGGTAGATGTTTTCGCCTCCCCGGATGATCATGTCTTTGGCGCGGCCGGTGATGTTCAGGTAACCGTCTTCGCGCATGACGCCGAGATCGCCGGTACGGAACCAGCCTTCACCGTCGATCGCGCGCGCGGTGGCTTCGGGCTCGCCGTCGTAACCCTGCATCAGCATGTAGCCACGCGCGCAGATCTCGCCTTGCGCGCCCCGTTCCACGGTCTGCCGTGTCTCCAGATCCACCACCTTGAGTTGGGTGCAAGGCATGGCCTTGCCCACCGTCAACACGCGATGTTCCAAATCGTCGTCCACTTCCGACATCGTAAGCACAGGCGCCGTCTCGGTCAGGCCGTAGGCGATCACCATCTCGCGGCAGTGCATGTCCGAAACCACTTGTTTCATGATCTCGATAGGACAAGGCGCGCCCGCCATCACGCCGGTGCGCAGGCTGCTGAGATCGAACTTCACAAATTCGGGATGGCGCAGCTCGGCGATAAACATGGTGGGCACTCCGTAGATCGCCGTGGCGCGCTCGGCCTCGACGGCTTCGAGAACGGCCTTGGGATCAAAGGTCGCGTTGGGATGAATCAACGCGCAGCCGCTGGCCACCGCCGACATGGTGCCGATCACGTTGCCGAAGCAGTGCGCGAACGGAACCGCCAGGCAGATGCGGTCGTTTTCGGTATAGCGCAGCGCACGGGCAATCAAATACCCGTTGTTCATGATGTTGCGATGCGTCAGCAGCACGCCTTTCGGAGAGCCCGTTGTGCCCGACGTGTACTGGATATTGGTGGGGTCGCCGAGCGCGATGGGCGCCTCCGAGCAGATCAGAATGATTCTACCCCGGCCGTGGGCCGCCGCTGGAGTGCACTCGCACGAAAACCGCAATACGGGAGCATCCGTTCAGGTGAGTCGGGAACCCTAGTGGGCTGCCTAATGAACTAGTATGGACACACATGAAGTCATACCCTCACAACCGCAGAACCTTTCTGGCCGCCGGCATCAGTACGGCCGTCGGCCTGGCTGTGAAGCCCGCCGCGGGCGAATCGCGAGATTTGACTGACCTGACTCTCAAGCAAGCTTCGGATCTGCTGCGAAGCAAAACGGTATCCCCAGTGGATCTCACGCAAGCTTGCCTGAAGTGAATTGAAAGTCACAACTCCGCACTGAATGCCTTTATCACGGTCACGGGGCAGCAGGCTCTGGCAGACGCGCGCGCGATGGAGGCCGAGCAACGGCGCGGGAAATGGCGAGGCCCTCTCCACGGCATTCCCATCGCCTTGAAAGACAACATCGACACCGCTGGCATTCGGACCACTGCGGCAAGTGAATTATTCAAAGACCGGGTTCCTTCCGAAGACGCAGAGGTGGTCCGCAGGTTGAAGAAAGCCGGCGCGATTCTGCTGGGCAAGACCAACCTCCACGAATTCGCCTACGGCGGAACTTCCTCGGTCAGCTACTTTGGAGCCGTGCACAATCCCTGGGCGCTGGACCGGATTCCGGGGGGATCGTCCGGCGGTTCAGCGGCCGCCACCGCCGCCGGCCTTTGTTTCGGGTCGTTGGGAACCGATACCGCAGGGTCAGTCCGAGCCCCGGCTTCCTATTGTGGAGTTGTAGGATTCAAGCCCACCTATGGCCGCGTGAGCAATCGCGGAGTGATTCCGCTTTCCTGGACTCTGGACCATGTCGGTCCTTTGTGCCGAACCGTCGAAGACACCGCGCTGATGCTGGGCGTCATCGCTGGCTATGACGAACTGGACCCCACGACTACAGACATGCCGGTGCCCGACTACAGCCGCGCGTTCAAGCTGCCGGCGTCGAAATTGCGCTTGGGTGTTCCGCGAACCTCGTTCTTCGCCAGCCTGGACCCGGAAATCGCAAAGGCAGTGGAGGCCGCCATCGAGGTGCTCCGCAAGCTTACCGCAACCGTAGTAGACATCACGCTTCCGTCAGCGAGTATCTCATTTGATGAGATCTACGCCAAGGTGCGCAGCGTCGAAGCTTACACCTACCACTCACAATGGATCGCCGAGTCCCCGGAGAAGTATCAGGCAGCCACCCGCCAGAGGATCACGCAAAATTTCGCGAGCGTTCAGGCAACGGCTTATGTGCAGGCTCGCCTTCAACTTGATGTACTTCGTAGAGGGATCAAGAAGGCATTTACCAGCGTGGACCTTCTGATCACTCCCACGATGCCGGGCCCGCCGGTCTCGATCGCGCAGGGTGCGGACCCCACCGCAGTGAGTACTCGCAATACCTTGCCCTTCAATGTGTTGGGGCTGCCCACAATCTCCGTTCCTTGCGGCTTCACCACCTCCGGCCTGCCGATTGGCCTGCAGATCGCCGGCGCTCCGTTCGCGGAGTCAACGGTTCTGGCACTGGCGCATGCCTACGAACAGGCAACGGAATGGCATGGCAGGCATCCGAAGTTGAATCCAGCGTAGCGGCATTCCGTCGTTGCATGGGAAGCACGGTGGAGGCGCGCGATTTGAAAATATGAAGTCTTTGTTGGTCCAGCTTGATGAGTCTACGCTCCGGAACCTGAACCGGGTTGCTCTCGCCGCCAAACGGCAGCGAGCCGAGTTCATACGTACCGCGATCCGGAAGGCGATTCGAGAAGCCGAAGAGGAGCGCATGCGGCTCGCCTTTCTGCGGCATCCGGATACGGAGACGGGAGCCGATGACTGGTCCAACGCCGAGGAATGGAACCGATGAAGCAGTACGAACTCTGGTGGGCTGAGCGTCCCAAGCCTGGCGGCCGCCGGCTGGTGCTCCTGCTGAGCCGGGACAGCGCCTATGCATATCTGAATAAGTACATCGTGGTGGAAATTACATCGACGATCCGCAACATCGCGGTGGAGGTGCCTTTGGGCAAGACGGAAGGACTGGCGCGGCCGTGCGTCGCGAATTGCGACAACGTTCGCACGGTTTCCCGATCCACACTCACCGGACGGATAGGCCATCTCGCAGCCGGTAGACACGCTGAGGTCAAACGCGCGCTGGGACACTCCCTCGCCTGGGACGAATTGATCGGCGCGGCTTAAACAGGCCTACCGGATAATCTTGAACAGCCCGCCTAGCGGATCGAAGAACTCGTCGACCACGCGCTCCTTGAGCGGGATAATCGCGTTATCGGTGATCTTGATTTCTTCCGGGCACACCTTGGTGCAGCACTTGGTGATGTTGCAGTAACCGATGCCGTCGCGGTCCTTGAGATCTTTCAGACGGTCGCCTGTGTCGAGCGGATTCATTTCGAGTTGGGCGGTGTAGATCAGGAAGCGCGGGCCGATGAATTCCTCGTGCAGGTTGTGGTCGCGCAAGACGTGGCACACATCCTGGCACAGGAAGCACTCGATGCACTTGCGGAATTCCTGCGGCCGGTCGACGTCAGCCTGCTGCACGCGCCAGGTTCCGTCGGGGGCGTCCGGCTTGCGCGGCTTGAACTTCTGGATCTTGGTTTTGACCCGGTAATTCCACGAGACGTCCGTGACCAAGTCCCTGACGTGCGGGAAAGTCTTCATCGGCTCGACCGTCACCGGAACGCTGAGATCGAGCGTATTCAACCGCGTCATGCACATCAAACGCGGCTTGCCGTTGATCTCCGCCGAGCAGGACCCGCACTTGCCAGCCTTGCAATTCCAACGCACGGCCATATCGTTGGCATCGGCGGCTTGAATACCGTGCACGGCGTCCAGCACCACCATGCCGGGAGAAATGGCCGTGGCGTAATCAACAAAGTGCCCGGTTCCGTTGCCACCCCGCCAGATGCGGAAGGTCGCCTTGTCCGCCATTATTTGTTCTCCTCGATCACCAGCTTCATTTCATCGGTGAGCGGCACTACCGGAACGCGCTCGACCTTGGGGCGTCCATCCCCGCCCTTGGTGACACGCAGATTGTACTTGGCCCACTCGGCGCTCTTGTCCGGATAGTCGTCACGGAAATGTCCGCCGCGGCTTTCCTTGCGCTCGATAGCGGCCAAGGCGATGATCTCGGAAATCGACAGCATGTTGTCGAGGTCGATTGCGGTGTGCCACCCGGTGTTGTATTCGCGGTGGCCGGTGATGCCCGCGTTCGCGGCGCGCGCCCGCAATGCACTCACCTTCTCGATAGCCTGCTGCATTTCATTTTCCAGACGCACGATGCCCACCAGACCCTGCATCGCGTTCTGCAATTCAGACTGCACGGCAAACGGATTCTCACCAGCCGCTCCGCGTTCAAACGGCGCCAGCGCGATCTTGGCCGCGTCGTCAACCTGCGCCTGGTCCAGTTTTCCCGCCCAGCGTTCTTTCGCGAACTTGGCGGCATATTCGCCGGCGCGCTTGCCGAAGACCAGCAAGTCGGACAGTGAATTTCCACCCAGGCGGTTCGCGCCGTGCAATCCGGCAGCGCACTCCCCCGCCGCGAACAATCCGTCTACCGACGACATCTGCGTGTCGCCATCCACCTGGATGCCGCCCATGATGTAGTGTGTGGTGGGCCCGACTTCCATTGGCTCCTTGGTGATATCGAGATCGGCAAGCTGCTTGAACTGGTGATACATGCTGGGTAGCTTCTTCTTGATGTGCTCGATCGAATTCGGAATCTTCTCTTTGATCCAGGCGATGTCCAGGAACACGCCGCCGTGCGGACTCCCCCGTCCCGCTTTTACTTCACGAGTGATGCAGCGCGCCACGTGGTCGCGCGTCAGCAGCTCCGGCGGACGCCGCGCGCTCTTATCGCCTTGCGTATAACGCCAGCCTTCTTCCGGATTGTCAGCGGTCGAGCTCTTGTAGTTATCCGGAATATCGTCGAACATGAACCGCTTGCCGTCTTTGTTGCGCAACACGCCGCCTTCGCCGCGCACGCCCTCGGTCACCAGGATGCCTTTGACGCTGGGCGGCCAGACCATGCCCGTCGGATGAAACTGCACGAACTCCATGTCCAGCAAAGCAGCTCCGGCGTTGTAAGCCAGCGCCTGTCCGTCAGCCGTGTATTCCCAACTATTGCTGGTTACCTGGAATGCACGTCCCACGCCGCCCGTGGCCAGAACCACGGCCTTGGCGTGGAAGATCTTGAAGCGCCCTCGTTCGCGGTCGTAACCGAACGCACCCACGCAGCGATTGCCATCCATCAGCAAAATGACAATGGTGTGTTCAGCGTAAACATCGATCCCCTGATGAATCGCATGATCCTGTAACGTGCGGATCATCTCCAAGCCCGTGCGGTCGCCCACGTGCGCCAGGCGCGGATAACGGTGTCCACCGAAGTTGCGCTGCAGAATCCGCCCGTCGGGAGTGCGGTCGAAAATCGCGCCCCAGGCTTCGAGCTCGTATACTCGCGCGGGCGCTTCCTTGGCGTGCAGTTCCGCCATGCGGCAGTGGTTCAGGTACTGGCCGCCGCGCATGGTATCGGCGAAATGCACGCGCCAGTTGTCGCGATCGTCCACATTGCCCATCGCCGCCGCCATGCCGCCTTCGGCCATCACGGTATGAGCTTTCCCCAACAGCGACTTGGTGATCACGCCGGTTTTGCAGCCCGCGTTGGCCGCTTCAATGGCCGCGCGCAGACCCGCGCCGCCCGCGCCCACCACCAGCACGTCGTATTCGTGAATCGGATACTCCGCCATGGCTACAGAATTCTCCAGTCGTGCCAGATCCCCATCGCGCACAACCGGACGTAAACATCCGCAAAACCCACAAAGAACATACTCACCCAGGCCCATTTCATGTGGCTGCGATTCAGGCACCCCGCGCAGTCGTAGGCCGTCTTGCGCACCGGCGAGGCGGACAAAATGTCTTTCATGCCGCCCACCAGATGGCGGAAGGAATGGCAACCAAACGTGTAGCCACCCAGCAGAATCGGATTGAGAATCAAGACCAAAGACCCTACCCCGATTCCGAAGTGTTTCGCGCCATCCGGACCCGTGAACCACAGCGCCTTGTAGCCGTCATAGAGCAGGATGAACACGAACAGAATCGCGAAGTAGAGGAAGTAGCGATGCACGTTTTGCAAAATCAGCGGAAACTTCTTTTCGCCGCGATAGCTGCTGCGCGGCTCGCCCACGGAGCAGGAGATCGGGTCCGCCCAAAAGGCCTTGTAATAAGCGCCGCGGTAGTAATAACACGTGAAGCGGAACAAACCGGGAAATGGCAGGATCAACATCGCCGCCGAAAACGGCAGAAACGCGGGCCACCACGCCGGAGCCTGCTCGATCAACAGCGGCGAATACATCGGCGACAAATAGTCGGCGCCGCCGCACTGCGCAGTGCACAAATAGTTGTTGCCTTGCAGCGCGGCCCATGTCGCATAGACGATAAACGACATGTATCCCAAGAAAACAAGCAGTGGTTCCGCCCACCAATTGTCCGTGCGCGAAGTGGTCCCAAAACCCCCTTTTTTCAGGGGCACATCAATGGATGACATTATGCCGGACTCCAGGGTTCAAAAAGGTGGGGCAATCTTATAGGATAGCGTCCCGAGCGCCTTTTTTTCAAGCGCCTGCGGTATTTTGAATCCCGTCGAACCGGCGGCGCTCCACGCGCGCGCGATGCTACAACCCGGATGGACCTCTGCTCAGAACAACTGGCTTGCCGTGGGGAGTGTGGCGGTAGGCGTCCGCCCACGCTTCTTTCCGCTCGGCCAGTTCTGCTGTATTTGTGAGAGACTTTGCCGTGACCAGGCGCTCCAGCGTGGCCAGCCAGTGCTCGTAATAGCGCGAGCCATTGTCGGGCTCGCCCCGGTCCGCCGCCGCTTTCAATTCCTCCGCGAGTGCGGCGGCCCATTCCTTCCACGTAAAGTGACCCTCACCGGAAAGTCTCACGGCCAGCGCGAAGGCCTGCGCCTGCCAGGGCTCGGCGAACACGGGACCGCCTTCATCGCGAGGCAGCGACGGCAGCGCCCCGAAGTTCTCAATGCCGGATTGCGGATCAGAGGCGCTCAAGATAGCTCTCCCACATGTCAATAAACACGGAATCGCGCGGCGAGGCGGTTGCACCCCACAACTCACGAGCCGCGAAGTGCACCGAGTACAGATGCCGAGGCTGCTCGCCCAGAAAATGCGCGTTGGTATCCGGGAAAACAAAGATTCCGTGATGGCGGGCAATGACGCCTTGTTTCCCACGCGCGTAGCGCGGCAGACGGGTGTGGCCCGCGGGATTCAGATTCAATGCCCGGACATGCTGGCCGGCTTTGAAGCGGGCTTTCGCCTTGGGATCGACTCGCCTATAATTGCCGCGCGCAAGCGCCGCGGTCACTCCGGCCAGCGTGAGTGCCGGAGTGGCTTTGGCCGATCCGGCGGCCGGTTTTCCCGATTCGATCTCTTCACGGGTCACCAAACCATGTTTCACCAGCAACTCAGTGCGGCCCGCGAGCCATTTTTCGTAATAACTCATGCGCAGGTAGTCGGCCGGCGGAAGCCGCTCGATTTCGTGGCGGCTTGCGTCGAGATTCCACTTCCCCCACGCCCCAATAGCGCGGTTGATGGCATACACGCGGCCTTCCCATGCCGCGTGAAATACGGGCTCGTTCTTTTCATGCTGAATGGGGCCCATGCCGTGCATGCCGCCCATGTCATGCACGCCGTTCATGGCTTGGCTCCCGGAGTCAGCTTGTCCACTCCGATCATGGAATCGCGGGTGATCAGCGCGGCCAGTTCTTCCTCACTCAGTTTCTCGGTGCCCGCGGGGCGCTCCGGCAGAACCAGGTAACGGATTTCAGCGGTGCTATCCCACACGCGAACCTCAGTGTCTTCGGAAACCTCCACGCCAAATTCGCGCAGCACACCGCGTGGTTCCATCACCGCGCGCGAGCGGTACGGCGCGGATTTGTACCACACGGGCGGTAGCCCCAATACCGGCCACGGATAGCAGGAACACAAGGTGCACACCACCAGGTTGTGAACTTTTGGAGTGTTTTCCACCACCACCATGTGCTCGCCCTGCGCACCTTCATACCCCATCTCCGCGATGGCCGCGCCGCCATCGGCCAGCAGGCGTTTCTTGTAGGCCGGGTCCACCCAAGCGCGAGCCACGATACGCGCACCGTTGCGGGGACCAATCTTGTTCTCGTAGGCGTCCACCAGCGCATCGAGCGCCTTGGGATCCACGAGTCCTTTTTCCACCAACAGCGATTCCAGCGCTTTCGTTCGCAGCGCTGGGTCGGATGGGACCACCTGGTGGTCGTGATCGTGCCCGTGCTCCTGTCCGTGAGCGTGACCTTGCATCGCCGCCCCTCCCGCCACCGTCAGAAATCCACGCCTATTGGTGCTCATTGGTTTAGCCTAGAGTGTACACCCACATCCTTCAGGAGGCTAATGCCTGCCTGCGCCGGTCATGGCCTCGATAACGTATAGGGTGCGCGGGCCAGCTCCGCGCGCGAGTCGTTCATCGAAAGCACCGCTTCATCGTAGAACTTCTGCACATCGAGCAAAACGTCCAAAGGCTCTTGTCCTTGCCTGTAAACCGTATGCATTTCTTCACGGACATCCAGAGCCTGCTTCACGGCCTCGTTTTCCGCGAGCAGGACCGTTTCGAGCGCGTTCTGGTAGTTAAAGTAGGCGGCGGCAAGTTCGTTCTTGATCTCGCGTTCCGAAGCTCGCACGCGAGTTTCCGATTGTGAGATCTCCTGCTCGGCTCTCATGATTTCGCCTTGATTACGATCGCTGACCGCCAGTGGGATGTTCCATTGAAAAGTCAGGGACATGCCGTTCTGGATTCCAATGTTCCACTGGCGATTGACCCACGAGTACGTGGTCCAATCCGGCTTTGCCATCGCCTTCTGCAAACGCAGCCCCGATTGCGCCCGATTGACCTCCCGGCGCGCCGATTCCAGATCCGGCCGGTTGCGGAGCGCCGTCTCCTGGAGCCCCGGAAGGGGAACCGGCTCTTCCCGGCGAAAACTACCGGTAACGTCAAAATCGAGCGACAAGTTAGGCCTGCCTGCCAGAATTTGCAGACGGAACTGGCTCTGCCGGAATCTACGCCGGGCGACGAATAGTAAGTTCCTGTGTTGCAGCAAGGCCAAGCGGCTGCGGGCCAATTCGAGCGGCGTCACATCACCCGCAACGACCCGGTTCTTGTTCACCTCGACGATTTGTTCGATGCTGATTTGACTGGATTGCAGGAGCTGAACATTTTCCCGCGCCAGTAAGAAATCCACAAACGCCAACTGTACATCCAGGATCAGGTTTCGCGAGGCATTCAGGAAGTCCGCCTCCGTGACCGTCTTCGACCATTGCGCGGTTCCCATTTTTGCGGCGCGTTTTCCGCCGCGAACGATAGGCATGAGCAACCCGATGTCACCTTCTGGAGGGCCGGCCGGGTTCTTCAGCGAGAAATCCAACCCGAACGCGTCGAGATATTGGGCTTGCAGCAGCAGAGTGGGGTTTGGCCGCAGCCGCGCTTGAACGATCCGCGCCTCCGCGACCGGAATATTGTATCGCTCCGCAATCAGCCGGAGGTTATTTTGCAATGCCTCCGCCACCAACTGATCGAGCGTTGGTTTGTCCGAAACCTGCGCAATACCGGAGGATGCCAATGCAAGGGGAAGTAACCATGCCGAAAGTCTTTTCATAGGGTTCCCTTGCGGAATCGCACTCGCTGGGAGGGATTTTCAACATTGGGAGACAAGACCGCCGCCCGCGTGGCCCGAAGTTACTGATGCAGGACCGTAAACTCGCGGCGGCGCGGTTACAGAGGGACTGTGAAATGGGGTACAGCCTACCGCGCGGCTGGTACCGTCCGGCCAGCAGCGCCTTGCCCAACAGCGTCTTGCCCTTTCTTCGACGGGCGCGTTCCTGGGAGCGGCCGTTTCCAGCTCTTGGGCCAGTCGTCAAATCCGTCGATCTCACTGCCGTTTACAAGCAGTGTGTACAAATGCTCTGCTGGAAAATCGTTGAGCCGCAACTGCCACGTATCGGCGCCAACCTCGGCACGAAACGGCATCAGAGAATCCTTCGTGTTGCACCAAAGGACAGCCAGGCGCGAACACTCCCGCAAGGAGCGAGGCCGATTCTTCTTCTCGTCAACCGCAGTCCTCTTCATGCGCTTCCCTTCTTCATGATAGCGAAGTCCCTTTGGCTCATTCCGGATTCGGAGGGCCTACCCTCCGGTTTACTTTCTGATTGGCGCTCTGCGATCCTTGAATGATTCGTTCGTAGGCCTGATCCTCCGTCAAACCGCTCGCCCTCTCTTCCTCCAGTAGCTGCTCAAACGTGGGGCCTTCAGGATTTCCGTAGAGCCGCGAATCGCGGGCACGCAATGCTTCCACTTCCATGGGATCTGTCATCAGCTCGCGGGCGGCTGCTCGCAAATCGTGCCGGAAACGCCAGGCTCGCCGTGCGCGTTCTTCGAGTGATGCTCCCTCCTGGATCCAAGGTTAGTTCAGGCCGCGAATCGCGGAGATGCCGGCCAAGTACCAGGAGCGAATCTCCTTATTGGTCATGTGCGCCGGTCACGAAGCGTTTTCTGAAAGCGAACTCTAGCGCGCGGCTAGCAAAGCGCGCAGATGGCGGGCGCGTTCCGGGGAGCGCAACTGCCGCAGGGCCTTGGCTTCGATCTGGCGGATGCGTTCGCGGGTGACGTCGAACTCCTGGCCGATTTCCTCCAGCGTGTGCTCGCGCTCGCAGCCGATACCGAAGCGCAGGCGGATCACCTTCTCCTCCTTGGGAGAAAGTGTCTTGAGGATGTTGGCCGTTTCGTCGCGGACGTTAGTGTCGATCACGGCGTCCACGGGCGAGCCCACCCAACGGTCTTCGATTAAGTCTCCCAGCGCGGATTCGCCGTCGCGGCCGACCGGAGTTTCGAGCGACACCGGGTCGCGCGAGATGGTCTTGAGCTTTTGCACCTTCTCGACCGGAATGTCCATGCGACGGCTGATCTCGTCGTTGGTGGGCGCGCGGCCGAGTTCTTTTTCCAGCTCACGGGTGGCGCGCAGGAACTTGTTCATCGACTCGTTCATGTGCACCGGAATACGAATCGTACGCGACTGGTCGGCGATCGCCCGCGTGATGGCCTGCCGGATCCACCAGGTGGCGTAGGTCGAAAACTTGTAGCCGCGGCGGTATTCGAACTTATCGGCCGCGCGCATCAGGCCGATGTTGCCTTCCTGAATCAGATCCAGGAGGTGCAAGCCGCGATTGACGTACTTCTTGGCGACGGAAACCACCAGGCGGAGATTGGCTTCAACCAGATCTTTCTTCGCGCGCTCGGCTTCAATTTCGCCGTGCCGGATGACCGACAGCGTGTGTCTCAGGTCCGTCAGGCCGGCGCCAACCGTCTGTTCCCGCTTGCGGATCTCGCGCTTCAGTTCTTTCGCTTTGGCCTGTGCGGTTTGGCTGGTGCGGCCTTCCAGCTTACGCAGGGCCTGATCCAGGTGGGAGAGTTCCTCCACCACCCTTTCGATCTCCTTGCCAAATTGCTTCCACTGGGAAACGTAGAAGGGGACGGCGCGCATCTCGCGCGAAATCTGCACCCAGCAGCGGGCGACTTTGCCTTTCGCCCGGCGGCGGCCCTTCTTGTTGCTGACCGGGATGGTGGAAGCTTTGTCGGAAAGTTGGCCCAGCTTCTTGTGCAGGGCCACAATCCCGGCCAAATGCTGTTTCACTTCCGCGCGCTTCTTGGCGTAGGCCGCGCTTTCCACTTCCAGGTCGCCCAGGTCGATAAAGGCGTCCAGATCCTCGATTTCCTTGCGGATCTGCTCGCAGATCTCGACCACGTGTAGTTGAACCAGAGCGGAGCGGCTAATGGCCTTCTGCATCCGCAACTTACCGCGCTCCATACGGCGCGCCAGGTTTACTTCACCCTCGCGCGTGAGCAGCGGCACCGCCCCCATTTCGCGCAGATACACGCGGACCGGGTCGTCAGTGTAAATCGACTCCTCTACCGGGTGCGCAGCCGGAAACTCTTCCGCATCATGGACTTCCTCGGGATGGAAAAAACCACCCTCTTCATCAAAAGGAAGCGCTAACGGCTCACGACCCTCAAATTGGTCCTCAAAATGATCCAAACGTATCCACCTCGGAACTACCTCGGAGCAGCCAAACACTTATCTCTTAACAAGATAAGCCCCTCAGCCTTATCGCAAACAAAGCCGCGTCCCAGTATATCAGCGTTCCTGGCTTCTGTTAAGTCCCTATGTCAACAGATGTTGAAGAAATCCCTAGGATTCAACTGCTGTGCTTAGCTTGGGTGCGCTTATCTTCAAGTCCGACGTTGCAACAGGTCTTTTAGTTCGGTGACGAAGGCTTCCACGTCCTGGAAGTCACGGTAAACCGAGGCAAAGCGCACATAAGCGATCTTATCCAGCGTCCGCAGGCGGGCCATCAGGAGCTCCCCGACGGCCGTGGTCGAGATCTCCCGATCCTGGCTATCTGCAAGCATTGATTCGACTTCGTCGACGACCTCGGCCAGCCTCCCCATCGCCACCGGACGCTTTTCGCAAGCCTTGATCAACCCTTCCAGCACCTTCTGGCGGTCGAACTTTTCGCGCCGTCCGTCCCGTTTGACGACCATATAGGGGACTTCGTCGCTCCGCTCGTAGGTGGTGAAGCGCCGCTCGCACTTGACACACTCCCGGCGGCGGCGGATCGTGTCTCCTTCCTTGCTTTCGCGGGAATCAATGACGCGGTCCTGGCGGTGGCCACAAAATGGGCAAGTCATAAGCTATAGCAATAGCATGCGGACATCCGCCACGTTGGTTCCCGTGGGACCGGTCTTGATCAGGCCACCGGCCTTCTCAAAGAAGTGATAGGAATCGTTGTTATCCAGAAACTCCCGCGGGTTGAGGCGCAATACGGCGGCCCTGCGCAGGGTAGCGGCGTCCGCCACGGCCCCGGCCGCATCGGTGGGCCCGTCAATCCCGTCGGTGCCTCCGCTAAAGATGGTAACGCCAGGGGTCGCCTCCAGCGCGATGGCGGCGGCTAACGCGAACTCCTGATTCCGGCCGCCCATCCCTTTCCCGCGCAGGGTGACGGTGGTCTCGCCACCGGATAGCCAGCAGATTCCGCGTTTCCCATTCGCCAGCGATTCCCGTGCAATCGCGGCGTGCATGCGGGCGATCTCGCGAGTTTCTCCATCGATGGTTGTCGACAGAACCACGGCCTTGTAGCCCAATTCCCTGGCCTTCTTCGCGGCGGCATTTATGGATTGCCGGTTGCTGCCGATGATCACGTTTTGCGCCGCGACATTCTTTTTGGGCGTTTCCGTTAACGGCGGCTCGGGAATGCCGAAGCGGTTCAGAACCGCTTTGGCGCCGGCGATGGTTGTCGAATCCAAAACGGTAGGACCGGAGCCGATCACGCTGAGATCGTCGCCGATGACATCGGAAAGAATGAGAGAGATCAACGCCGCCGGATGCGCCAGCGCCGCCAGATGCCCGCCCTTGATAGCCGACAGATGTTTACGGACGGTGTTGATCTCATGAATCGTCGCGCCGCAAGCCAGCAAGCTCCGCGTCACTTCTTTTTTCTTCTCGAGCGTAATGCCGGCGACAGGCAGCGGCATCAGCGCCGACGCGCCGCCGGAAATCACGGCGAACACCAGATCCCGCGGACCGCTCTCGCTCGCGATTTCCGCGATCCGTCGCGCGCCCTCAACACCTCGTTCATCGGGAACCGGGTGGCCGCTCTGGTGGAACGTAATACGGCGCGAGCGAGCAGTAGTGTTGTCCGGCACATTCACCCAGCCATCCCGGATACGGCTGCCGAAGAGCCGTTCAAGAGCGAGCGCCATACGCGCGCTGGCCTTTCCCGATCCGATGACGCGGATGCGGTCATAGTCCGCCAGCCGGTAACGGCGACCGTCGACTTGCATCACGCCGCCGGCGACCTTCACATGCTGGAGAACCGCTTCCGTTGGGTCCGCGGCCTTCAGGGCGGCGCGGAACATCTGTAGTGCGTGTTTTTGACTCATGGTTGAAATAGGGGCAGCGCGAGGATGCGCGCGACCACATAATCCTTTTCCAGATCGAAAGTTTCGATTCGATAATCCGCGCGCGCATAGGCCTGACGGCGGTCTTCATACAGAGCCCGGAAACGGACGGGATCGGCCGCCAGCGGCCGGTGCGTCTCTACGGCGATCCGTTTCTCAATCACGTCCAGTGGCGCGTCGAGCCAGATGGTCACCCCGTGGGTCGTCGCGAGCTCATAATTGTCTTGCACAGTAAAAGCCCCGCCCCCGAGCGCCACCACCTGTGGACGGCCGCCGCGGACGTCTTGCACGCGCTGCTTCAAGGCCTCCGTTTCCAGCCGGCGAAATTCGGCCTCCCCGTGACGCTTGAAAATTTCTGTCACCGGCTCACCCGCCGCCTTTTCGATCTCCTGATCCAGATCGAAGAAACTCCAGCCCAGCTCATCGGCCAGGCGGGCCCCTATCGTCGACTTGCCGCATCCCATGAAGCCCACCAGGTAGATGCCGGGAGTTTGTTTGAGCTTCAGGAGCATGCTGGTCATTCCGCCACGAACGCACGACGCGCGAAAGTCATAATAGTAGCATGCAGGCTTGGTTACCGCTGTTTCCTCTTCAGGTTGTTCTGTTGCCGGATGCCGAGCTTCCGTTGCACATTTTCGAAGAACGCTACAAAGAAATGATCGGCGAAATATTGCGCGATAACATTGAGTTCGGCGTCGTGCTCGCCAGCGATCAAGGCCTCGCCGGTACCGGCTGTACGGGGGTGATCGACCGCGTGCTGCGCCAATATCCGGACGGGCGGCTCGACATTCTCACCAAGGGACGGCGGCGGTTCGAGATCATGAGCCTCAACGAGGACCGGCCGTTTCTGCGCGGCGAGGTCGAGTACTTCGACGATGAAGAAGTTGCGGGACACGCCGAGTCCCCGGGCGGCGACGACTTCCGCGTCCGCGCCATCGCGGGCTATAACGAATTGCGGGCACTGTCCGCGGAAGCGCCGTTGCCAATGGACGACATTTACCATCCGCAACTGAGCTTCCGGCTGGCCCGGCCCGTCCAGGATCTGAGCCTGCGGCAGGCGCTCTTATCCAGCCGGAGTGAGACCGAGCGCCTGCGGAAACTCGCCGATTTCCTCCCGGCGTTTTTAGTGCGCCAGCGCCGCATCGAGCGCGTCAAGCAGGTAGCGCCGCGCAACGGCCATGGCGGCAAGGTAGCGGGCGTTCCATGAACCATCTGTCCTTGCTCATTGACGCCGACGACACGCTCTGGGAAAACAACATCTACTTCGAGCGTGCCTTCGATCACTTTTGCGATTTTCTGGATCACTCCGCGCTCACCCCGTTTCAGATTCGCGAAGTGTTGAATGAGATCGAGTTGGTGAACGCCAAGATTCACGGTTACGGGTCCTTGAACTTCGGACGGAACCTGCAGCAGGCCTACCGGCATCTGGCGCAGCGGGAGATACGTGACCATGATCTCCGCCACGTGCTGGCGCTGGCCGAGCGGATTTTGGAGCAGCCCATCCAACTGATCGAGGGCGTCGAAGAAACGTTGGGATATCTTTCCGGGCGCCACGATCTGACGCTGTTCACCAAAGGGCATCCCGAAGAACAGCGTTTAAAGGTGGACCGCTCCGGCCTGGGGCGCTATTTCAACCACACGGCGATCGTCAAAGAAAAGGACGCCGCCGCCTACGCGCGTTTGGTGGACGAGCGCGGTCTGGCGCGCGAATACACATGGATGATCGGAAATTCGCCAAAGTCCGACATCAATCCGGCGCTGGAAGCGGGCCTCAACGCGGCGCTGGTGCCGCACCCGCACACCTGGGTTCTCGAGCATCAGGACTTGCGTGAGCCGGGAGATGGACGCCTGCTCGAACTCGAAAGGTTCCCAGAGCTTCGCTTGCACTTCTGACTTACTTGAGTGCCGACTTGGTCGCGATATCCAGCACCCAACCCGGGAAAATCCCCAACAGCAGCGTGCCGAACGCGGATGCATACACGGCAATCTGCAAGCTGAGGCCCGCGGGTTCGAGGTTTTCTACGGAATCGCCCGGGTCCTTGAAGTACATCACGACCAGCAGACGCAGATAGTAATACGCGGCGACGGCGCTATTGAGCAAGCCGAGCACGGTAAGCCAGGTGAGATTGGCATCGAGAGCTGCTTTGAAGATATAGAACTTGCCGAAGAAGCCGGCCGTCAACGGCACGCCAATCAGGCTCAGCAGGAAGATGGTCAGCATCGCGGCCATCGCGGGCTGGCGCTGCGAGAGCCCCGCGAAGTCGTCAATGGCAACGTACTTTTCTCCCTTGCGCGAGAAATAGGTGACCACGGCGAACGCGCCCAGGTTCGTGAAGGCGTACGCGGCGAGGTAGAACATGGCGGCCGCCGAACCGGTTTCCGAATGCGCCGTGACCGCAACCAGCACGTATCCGGCATGGGCAATCGAGCTATAGGCCAGCATGCGCTTGATGTTGGATTGCTGAAGCGCGGCGAAGTTACCGACCATCATGGTCGCCAGCGCGCAACCCCAAACCATCGGCTCCCAGCGGTCGGCGATAGGGCCGAACGCGGTCATGAACACGCGCAGCAGAATCGCGAATGCGGCTGCCTTGGGGCCCACCGAGAGAAAACCTGACACCGGCGCGGGAGCGCCCTGGTAAACGTCCGGGGCCCAGATCTGGAACGGAGCGGCGGAGATCTTAAATCCGAAACCCACAAACATGAAAGCCGCGGCTGCCCCGGCCATCACCAGAGGCGCGGCCGACGTCTGCAACGCGCCGCGGATCTGATCCAGGTTGGTGGAACCCGTCAGGCCGTAGATCCAAGCCACGCCATACAGCAGGAATGCCGTGGCGAAGGAGCCCAGCAGAAAATACTTGAGCGCCGACTCATTGTTGCGCGGATCGTCGCGAAGGTAACCCGCCAGCACGTAAGAAGCGATGGAAGAAATCTCCAGGCCGATGAAAATCATGATCAGTTCGTTGGCGCTGACCATGACGCACTGGCCCAGAATGCTGAACAGGATCAGAGCATGATATTCGCCACCCGGCATGCGCTCCTGGCGCAGGTAACCGGTGGAACCGAGGATCGCCAGAACGCCGATGCCGATCACCAGGGCCCGGAAAAACGAAGCGAAACCGTCGATAACCAGCATGTTGCTGAACGCCGCGCCGGGGTCGCCCGCGGCGGAAATCGATGCGAGTAGCGCCGCGAACAGGGCAACAATTGATAGCGGCCCGAAGATCTTGCGCTGGTCGTCATTCGTGAAGACGGCTTCGAGCAGCATGATCACCACGCCGCCGAGCGTCAGGATGATCTCGGGGAGAAAGCGCAAATATTCCGCGCTGGTGGGGAATGCGTTAGCGGGCATTGGCCACCTCGCTTGCGCCGGGCGTGTTCGCTGATTGTGGCCGGTTCTGTTGTTGCTGGTATTGCTGAAGAATCCGTGCGTTCTGCGCACTAATCGGTGGCATGAATGTCTGCGTATAAATGCCCATCCAGAACATCAGCAGCAGAAGAGGCACAGACACCGCCCACTCCCGCGTGCTGAGATCGGGCATGTGATGACTCAGAGATTCGGAGGCTTTTCCGTAGAACGTCCGCTGGTACAGCCACAGCATGTAGCAGGCCGAGAGGATCACGCCCACGGCCGCGAACACAGTTGCCGTGAAATTGACCTGTGATGCGCCCTGCAGCACCAGATATTCGCCCACGAAGTTATTCAGCATGGGTAAACCCACTGAGGCCAACGTCGTAATTAAGAAAACGATAGCCAGGTTTGGAGCGGGCGTGGCCACGCCGCCATAGGCTGAAATCTCCAGCGAATGGCGCCGTTCGTACAGAAATCCAACCAGCATGAACAACGCGCCCGTCGAGATGCCGTGATTCAACATCTGGTACACGGCGCCGTCCAGTCCCTGTTGGGTGAAAGAGAATACACCGAGGACTACAAAGCCAAGGTGGCTGACCGAAGAATACGCCACCAACTTCTTCATGTTCGGCTGGACCAGCGCGACCAGCGCTCCGTAAATAATGCCGATGACCGCGAGTCCGATGATGAATGGCGCGGCTTTGTGCGCGGCGTTCGGGAACAGCGGCACCGAGTAGCGCACCAACCCGTACGTTCCCATTTTCAGCATGACGCTGGCCAGCATGATGGAGCCGGCCGTCGGCGCTTCCACGTGCGCGTCCGGCAACCAGGTGTGCAACGGGAACAACGGCACTTTAATCGCGAACGCCAGGAAGAAGGCGCTGAACAGCAGCATTTCCGCCTGCGAACTGAGCACCAGACGGCCGCTCTGCAACTGGCTCAGGATCTGCACGTAATCGAATGTGCCGGCGCGGTTGTAGAGATAGATGATCCCGGCCAGCATCAGCACCGAGCCCGCCATCGTGTACAAGAAGAACTTGACGGCGGCATAGATGCGGCGGTCGTGGCCCCAGATTCCGATCAGGAAATACATTGGCACCAGACCGATTTCCCAGAACACGTAGAACAGGAACAGGTCGAGCGAAACGAACACGCCGATCAGCCCGAATTCCAACAAAATCAGAAACGCGAAAAATTCCTTGACGCGATGGTCGATGGACTTCCACGAAACCAGCACCGCGATCGGCGTCAGCAGCGTGGTTAAGAGCACCAGCCACAGACTGAGGCCGTCCAGACCTATGTGATAGCGGATCGGCGGCGAGCTGATCCACGAAGCATCGGTGACGAACTGGTAACCCTCGGGGATCGTCGAGCCCATGAACGGACCGATCAGACCTAAGGAGATCACGAAGACCAGAAGAGAAATCCCCAGCGCCATCACCCGCGGCAGTTGATCGTTGCCTTTGGGCGTGAAGACCAGCAACAGGAAGCCTACCAGCGGCAGGAACAGGACGATGTCCAGTAGACTCATTTCCCGCCTCCCGCCATGTTGATCGCCGTGATGACGATGATCGAGCCCAGCACCACCCATGCCGCGTAACTTCGTATGGAGCCGGATTGCATGCGTTTCAAGATTCCACCCACGGCCCGTGCCGTCTTTCCGACACCATTTACGGTTCCGTCAATGGCGCCGGCGTCCACCACCCGCCACAGCAGCGAGCGGGAGCCGTCCACGGTAGGGTTCACCACGAGTGCATCGTAGAACTCGTCCACGAAGTACTTGTTGTAGATCCACCGGTACGGGGTACTGAACGTCCGCGCGAGCCCTTCCGGAATGCCCGGCGAGACCAGGTAGAACAGCGCCGCGAGCGCGATGCCGATCACTCCTGCTGCAACCGAAACGATCACTAGCCATTCGGTGCCAGGAGCTTCTTCATGCAACTTGAACATCGGCTCCAGCCATTTGGGGATGTTGATGTAGCCACCGGCGAGGCTCCCCACCGCCAGCACGGCCAGCGGAACCCACATTGACGCCGGCGATTCATGCGGCTCGCCGTGACCGTGGCCGCCGTGCGCATCGCGATCTTCGTGGCCATGCCCGTGGGAATCGTGAGTCTTCTTCCAACGAGGCTCTCCAAAGAACGCCAGGAAAAACGCGCGGAAGACATAGAAGGCGGTCATGCCGGCAGTAACAACGCCTACCCAGTACATCCACGGGGCGAACTCGTAGGCCGCCGCGAGAATCGCGTCTTTACTGTGGTAGCCGGAAAACGGTGGAATACCCGCGATGGCCACGCTCGCGCACAACAACGTCCAGAAAGTGATTGGCGTGTATTTTTTCAGTCCGCCCATCTTGCCCAGGTCCTGCTCGCCGGACATGGCGTGGATCACGCTGCCGGCGCCCAGGAACAACAGGGCTTTGAAGAACGCGTGGGTCATCACGTGGAAGATGCCGGCGGAAAATGCTCCCGAACCCAGGCCCAGGAACATGTAGCCGAGCTGCGAGACCGTCGAGTAGGCGTAAACCTTCTTGATATCCGTCTGCGCCAGGCCCATCGTCGCCGCGAAGAATGCCGTCGCCAGACCGACCATCGCCACCACTTCCAGCGCTCCATGCGCATGCAGGAAGATCTCTGAACTACGCGCCACCATGTAGACGCCCGCCGTCACCATGGTCGCGGCGTGGATGAGGGCACTGACCGGCGTGGGACCAGCCATCGCGTCCGGCAACCAGACATACAGCGGAATTTGTGCCGACTTGCCCGCCGCACCGACAAACAGCAGCAGCGCAATCGCCGTCATCCAGCCCGCGCTCGATTCCACCGGCATATCCTTCGCCTTGCCGAACACTGTCGTGAAATCCAGCGAGCCGAAGTGCATGGCGATGAGAAAGACCGCGAGCGAAAACCCGAAGTCGCCGATGCGATTCACGATGAACGCCTTGTTGCCGGCGTCGGTGGCAAACTTCTCCAGGAAGTAGAAGCCGATCAGCAGGTAGCTGCACAAGCCCACGCCTTCCCAGCCCACGAATAGCAGCAGGAAGTTGGCGCCCAGCACCAGCGTCAGCATGAAGAACATGAACAGATTCAGGTAGGCGAAGAAGCGGTAATAGCCGCCCTCGTGCGCCATGTAGCCGACAGCGTACACATGAATCAGAAAGCCCACTCCCGTGACGATCATCAGCATGACCGCCGTCAGCCGGTCAATGGCGAAGTCCACGCCGATGTTCAGCGAGCCGGACTGAATCCAGGTGAAATAGTGTTCCTGGTAGGCCAGTTCGAGCACACTTTCGCCGCCACCGAAAACACCCAACGCGCTCAGGGTCTTCAGCACCCACAGGAAACTCAGCAGCACGGAGCCGACCGCCACGGCGTTAATCGCGGGCTTGGCCAGGCGCCGGCCAAACAGTCCGTTGATGGCAAAGCCGGCCAGCGGGAGAAGAGGGATCAGCCAAAGTTGGTGCATCTTAATTTTTCAGAGAACTCACTTCGTCGATTTCGAGGGTCTGCCGGTTTTTGAAAACCGTCAGGATAATCGCGAGGCCAACCGCGGCTTCCGCTGCCGCCACTACCATCACGAAGAAGCTAAAAATATGTCCGTCTACTTGTTTCAGTTTGTAGGAGAACGTGACAAAACTCAGATTCACCGCGTTGAGCATCAGCTCGATGGACATAAACACGGTGATGATGTTGCGGCGGAACAGAAACCCGGCCACGCCCAGCGAAAACAAAATCGCGCTGAGGATCAGATACCAGGAAAGAGGAACGCTCGCGGGAAGAGCAGGCATTAGTCGATCTCCTTGCGCGCCAGAACGATCGCCCCCAGAATGGCGACCAGGATCAGCACGCTGGTGACTTCAAATGGCAACAGATAGGTGGTGAACAGCGCCCGCCCGATGTCCAGCGGCCCTCCCTTGGTGAACTGCCCGAAAACCACATTTTCCGAGGCCGGCATGCGCCGCGTGATGAGGCAGGCGATCAATCCGAACAGCAAGAGCAACAGAGGGACGCCCGCATAATGCGCCCAACTGCGGCGTCCGCGAGCTTCGGTGCCGGCGTTGAGCAGCATGATCACGAAGATGAACAGCACCATGATGGCGCCCGCGTAAACCACCAACTGCGCGGCGGCGATGAATTCGCCTCCGAGAAGCAAGTACAGCGCGGCCAGCGCGCCCATCACGCCCACCAGTGACAGCGCGCTCGAAATCGGATGCGTCTGCACCACCAAATTGATGCCGCACACCACGGCGATGGCGGCGAAGATCATGAAGAGAAGTGCGTCCATAGGCTTAGCTCAAGGCCACCCATAGGCCGGTAAGGAACAGGTTGACGATCGCAATCGGAAACATGAAGGTCCAGGCGAAGCTCATGAGTTGGTCATAGCGGAAACGCGGCAGAGTGCCGCGCACCCAGATATAGACAAACAGGATGAAGCACGCCTTCGCCGAAAACCAGATAATCGGCATCAGCGGCAATGCGACCGCGGGAATCGCAATCAGGACCGCCAGACCGAAGAACACCACGCCGAACACCGGGAGCGTGATCCGGTCAAACGGCCGCGCGGGATTGGCGCCGTGCAGAAAACTCAAAATCCCCGCGCCAACCAGAACCAGCGAGGGAACGTAATTGGAACCGTATTCCGCCGGGAATGGCGGATGCCAGCCGCCCAGAAACAGCAGCGTCGCCACGCAGGAGACCGTCACCATGTTGCAGTATTCGGCCATGAAGAACGCGGCGAACTTCATGCTGCCGTACTCGGTATGGAAACCCGCCACCAGTTCGTTTTCGGCTTCGGGCAAATCGAAGGGCACGCGGTTGGTTTCCGCGAACGCCGCGATCATAAACAGAATGAAACTGATCAGATTGAACGGGAACACCTGGAAGATGGTCCACTTGGGCAGGAAGCCGAGCATGAATCCGCTCTGCCCGTCAACGATGCCGCGGAAGCTGAGCGTGTTCAGAACCAAAAGCGGCGCCGCAATGGCCAGCGCCATCGGCAGTTCGTAGCTGATCATCTGCGCGGAGCTGCGCAGTCCGCCGAGCAGCGAATACTTATTGTTCGACGACCAACCCGCCAGCGCGACTCCGTACACACCCAAGCCGGAAATCCCCAGAATGAACAGCACGCCGATATTGATGTCGGTCAACTGCATGGCGGTCTGGATTGCCGGGATGTGAAGCGGGCCAAGATCCATGGCAGGAAGATTCAGTTCCGTGCCGAACGGAATGACTGCGATCGGGATGAGCGCGAACAACACCGCGATGAAGGGCGCCAGAAACCAAAAGAACTTGTCCACATGCGACGGCATCATGTCTTCTTTGGTGATCAACTTGATGACGTCGGCCAGCGGCTGGAGCAACCCATGCGGACCCACGCGGCGCGGCCCAACGCGCAATTGGATGTGCGCCAGAACTTTGCGTTCGGCCCACTGCAAATAGGCCAGCGCGGTAAGCAGCACGAAGGCCACCACCGCGGACTTAATGATACTGACTATGAAAAAAGTCATCGGTGGCTATTGCCCCTTACCGCGGTACAGTTGACCCGGGGCTTCCATAACGGAGTTGAGAATCCCGGAATAACGCGTGAGCGATCCGGAGGTGAACAAGGTATCGCCGGAAGATTGGATGGTTCCCGGCAGCGCCGCCACCCGGCCGTTGAGCGGCATGGTCGCGGCCGGTCCCACAGCCAACTGGCCCTGCGACATGTTGTATCCATGAACGGACTTCCTGATTTCCGCGAACACTTTCTCCGGCAGCCAGATACCCAGGTCCAAGCCCATTTCCTTGGCGATCAGGCCCATAACTTCGAGATCCGTCTTCGGACCCATCACCTTGATCGCTTGGGCCAGCTTCTGCACTTCGCCGCAAACGTTGGTCACCGTGCCGCTCTTCTCATACGCGGAAGCCGCGGGCAGCACGATATCGGCCTGCTTCGCCGTCTCCGTCATAAACAGGTCCTGCACCACGACGAACGCATTCTTCGATGCGAGCTGGGCGTTCTTGAGCGGATTCGCGCCCACCACCCACAACACGTCCAAGTCGGCCGCCGCCAGCATCTGCTCGCGCGATAGGCCGCCGTCCTTCGGCGTCACGCCCATGTCGAATGCGCCCCGCGAATTCGAATAATCCACCAGGCAAACGTACTTGACCGGAATGCCGAGCGAATCGCCGAAAGCTACCAGCTTGCGGAGAACATCACCCTGCACGGCGTCGCCGAACACGATCACCAGATCGCCTTCCGCTTTCAACTTGTCGCGCAGCGATTCGACCCCGGCCAGTTCCCCGCCCTTTTCGACGCGGACACTCGCCACGGCCTGCTGGTCTTCGCGAACCTCACCGGTAGTGACTGCGTAAATGTGGCCATCGTGATGGCGGACATTGGCGCGAGCCTGGAACGCCAGGAACGGATGCTGCTGCGAGAGATCCGCGCCGACGACCAGCACGGCTTTCGCTTGGTACAGATCCGCCGTCGTTGCCAGCACGTTATTCTTTCCCGATAGTGCATCAAAGAATGCCGCCAGATCACCCGTGCGGTGATGATCGATGTTCTTGGTTTCGAGCCCCTGGCGCGCGAACTTGGCCAGGAAAAAGTTTTCTTCGTTGGTCGTGTGGTTGGAGCCGATTACGCCGAAGCGTCCGCCCGCCAGCTTCACCGTGCTGAACTTGGTGGCGACGATGGCGAGGGCCTTTGACCAGGAGATTGGCTGGTAACCCTTCTCTGTACGCAGCATCGGCGATTGCAACCGCTCCGGATGTTTCGTGAAATCGAACGCGTAGCGGCCCTTGATGCACAGGAATTCGTCGTTGATGCCGCTGCGGTCGCGGTTGTTACCGCGGACGATCTCGTGGTTGCGAACGCCCAGCGTGGTCTTGCAACCGTCGGCACAGTGCGTGCAGATGGTGCCGACATGCTCCATCTCCCAGGGCCGCGTCTGATAGCGGTAGCTGCCGCTGGTCAGCGCGCCCACGGGACAGATATCGATACAGGCGCCGCATTCATCGCATTCCAGATGATCGTCGTGATTGGGAATGATCTCTGAGATGGCTCCCCGATTGCCGACGCCCAACGCGCCCACGCCCATGCCTTCATTGCAGGCGCGCACGCAGCGGTAACACAGGATGCAGCGCGGCGCGTCGAAGTACACCACGGGAGACCATTGCTTTTCGTCCACGTGATGCTTGCGCTCGACGAAGCGGCTCTCCCCGGCGCCGTAGCGGAACACCATGTCCTGCAATTCGCACTCGCCGCCCTTGTCGCACACCGGGCAGTCCAGCGGATGGTTGGTCAGCAGGAATTCGAGCGTTCCTTTCCGTGCTGTTCTGACGATGTCGGAATCCGTGCGCACCACCATGCCTTCGGCCGCCGGCGTCGTGCAGCCGACCTGAAGCTTGGGAGTCTTCTCGATCTCCACCAGGCACATGCGGCAGGCGGCCTGTAGCGAGTAATCCTCGTGATAGCAGAACGCGGGCACCTCGATGCCGTTCTGCCGCGCCACTTCGATCAGCAGCGCGCCTTTTTCGGCTTGGATCTCTCTGCCGTCAATTGTCAGCTTTACAAGTTCAGCCATGGCTTAAACCATCACCTCTTGGCGCGCGAGATATGTTTCAAAATCTTCCGTGAATTTCTCAACGATAGAGATAGTGGGCAAAGCCGCGGCGTCGCCCAGCGCGCAGAAGGTGCGCCCCAGCATGTTCTTCGACAGCTCGCCCAGCAGCGCTATGTCTTCGCGGCGGCCCTGCCCTTCGTGGAATCGCGTCAGGATCTTCTTCATCCAGGTGGTGCCTTCGCGGCAGGGGATGCACCAGCCGCAGCTCTCGTGCGCGTAGAAGCGCATGATGCGCAGCGCGAAGCCGACCATGTCGGTGGTCTCATCCAGCACCACCATGCCGCCCGAGCCCAGCATGCTGCCGATTTTCGCGAGGGTATCGTAGTCCATGGCGATGTCGCACTCATCGGCTCTCAAGATCGGACACGACGACCCTCCCGGAACCACGGCTTTCAATTTCTTGCCGCCGGGGATGCCGCCCGCGACCTCCTCGATCGCCTTCATCATCGGGAAGCCCAGGGGCAGTTCATATACGCCCGGCTGGTTCACATGCCCGGAGATGCACACCAGCCGCGTCCCGCCGTTTTTCGGCGTGCCCAGCGCCGCGAATGCCGCGCCGCCGTCGCGAATGATAGGAGGAATCGCGCTGAACGTTTCCACGTTGTTGAGGAGCGTCGGCATGGCCCACGCGCCGGCCACGGCCGGAAAGGGAGGCTTCATCCGCGGTATGCCGCGCTTGCCTTCCAGCGAATCGAGCAGGGCCGTTTCCTCGCCGCACTCGTAAGCGCCCGCACCGGTATGGGTGTAAAGATCGAAGTCCCAGCCCGTGCCCGCGATGTTCTTGCCCAGATAGCCCCTCGCGTAGGCTTCCTCGAGCGCGCGGTCCATCGCCTCGACCAGATAACGATACTCGCCGCGGATATAGATGTAACCCACGTGCGCCTGCACCGCGAGGCTCGCGATCAGAATCCCCTCGATCATCTGGTGCGGATCGTATTCCATCAGCAGCCTGTCTTTACAGGTGCCCGGCTCGCTTTCATCGGCGTTGACCACGATCACGCGCGGCTTGGGCGACGTGCGCGGAACGAAGCTCCACTTGAGTCCGGTCGGGAATCCGGCGCCGCCGCGGCCGCGTAGCGCCGAGGTCTTCACTTCTTCAATGATGGCCTCCGGCGCCATCTCCTTGGCTTTCAAGAACGCCTTGTAGCCGTCGTTGGCCAGGTACACATCCAGCGTTTCAGACCCTTCCAGGCCGAAACGTTTACTGAGGATTCTGGTTTCGAGCGGACTCGGTGGATTGTAAAGTTGTTTCGCCATTAGTGAGCCTTCCTGAGGCCGTCGATCAACTGGTCCAGTTTCTCAGGCGTCACATGGTGATGGAAATCGTAGTTGATCTCGACCGCCGGGGCCCACGAGCAGGCGCCCATGCATTCCACTTCTTCCAGCGAAAACTGCCCGTCCGCCGTGGTTTCTTTATGGCCGACGCCCAGCTTCTTTTTGGCGTGCTCATAGAGTTCTTCGCCGCCCACCAGCAGGCAACTGATATTGGTACACACCTGCACGTGAAACTTGCCTTGCGGCTTGCGGTGGAGCATCGAGTAATAGCCCACCACTTCATCCACCTGCACCGGCGTCACCTTGCAGCGCTTGGCGACCTCTTCAATCACGTCGCGGGTAATCGCTCCCACTTCGTCCTGCGCATAAATCAGCATGGGGATCACCGCCGAGCGCGTGCGGCCCTCCGGATAGCGCGTCAGCATTTTCGCGAATCGTTGTTCCAGTTGGGGCGAGAAAGTCATCAGCGGTCCGTATCTCCCAGCACGAAATCCATGCTGCCGAGCGACGCGATGGAATCGGCAATCAGCGTCCCCTCCAGCAGCGTGGGCAGCGCAATCAAGTTCCCGAAGCTCGGCGTGCGCATGTACAAGCGGTAGGGCTTCGAGGTTCCGTTACTCACCGCGTAGTAGGCGATCTCGCCGCGCGGGGATTCCACCGCCTGGTATGCTTCGCCCGCCGGCACGCGATAACCCTCGGTGACGATCTTGAAATGATAGATCAAAGACTCCATCTGGGTCTTCATCTTTTCGCGATCCGGCAACACCACGTGCGGAGCATCGGCGGTGATGGCGCCTTCCGGCATTCCTTCCATGGCCTGGACCACAATGCGCGCGCTCTGCCGCATCTCCTCCATGCGCACGCGGTACCGCGAATACACGTCGTTTTCCGTGCGCGTCGGCACGATGAAATCAAATTTCTCGTAGCTCGAATACGGCTCCGTCTTGCGCACGTCGAGCGGAATTCCCGCCGCGCGGATCATGGGCCCGGTCACACCCAGGTCCAGCATGTCTTCGATCGAAATGAAGCCCACGCCCTGCGTGCGGATCTTCCAGATCGGGTTGGAATCGAGCAGGCTCTCGTACTCGTCCACCTTGCTCGGAAACGCGCGAATGAACTTGCCGACCGCTTTCTCCCAGCCGCGCGGAGGCTCCAGCGCCAGACCGCCAGGGCGGATGTAGCTGGTCATCATGCGTTGGCCGGAGAACATTTCCTTCAGCCGCAGGATGTCTTCCCGCTCGCGGAAGCAGTAGAAGAACATGCTCATCGCGCCGATATCCAGCGCGTGCGTTCCCAGCCAGACCAGATGGCTGTTCAGGCGGTCGAGTTCCGCCAGCATGACCCGCATCCACTGCGCCTTGGGCGGAATCTCCATTTGCAGGAGCTTTTCCACTGTCAACGCATAGACCAGGTTGTTGGCCAGGTTCGACAGATAGTCAACACGGTCGGTCAACGTGACCACCTGGGCCCAGTTGATTGCTTCGCACTGCTTCTCAATGCCGGTGTGCAGGAAGCCGATATCCGGCTCGGCCTTGACGATGATCTCGCCCTCGAGTTCGATCACGATGCGCAACACCCCGTGCGTCGACGGATGCTGCGGCCCCATGTTCAGCGTCATGCGCCGCGGCGCGGCGGGGCCGGCAGGCGTCTCCTGTGCGGCGGGAATGGTCGCTACGTGGTCGTCAAAAGGATGCTTTACGTCGCTCATGCCCGCTAATCTTTCCTCTGGCCGTAGTCGTATTTGTAGCCGTGCACCGGGTAATCCTTGCGCAGCGGGTGGCCTTCCCAGTCGATGGGCATCAGGATGCGCACCAGGTTGGGATGATTGCGGAAGCGGATACCGAACAAGTCGAAGACCTCGCGCTCATACCAATTGGAACAGCGCCACACGCCGGTCACCGAATCGATTTCAGGGCTGCCGCCGCCCACCGCGCACTTCACGCGGAGCCTGCCAATGGGATCCACCGAGTGCAGGTGATACACCACTTCAAAGCGCGGTTCGGCCGGATGCCAGTCGACCGCCGTGAGCGAACTGAGGCGGACAAAGTTTTCGCTGTCCTTCAGATGGCGGCACAAATCCGCGATGCGCGCCGGATCGGCAATGAGCGTCATCTCGCCCAGGGCCTGACGTGTTTCAAGAATTGCCGGGTGATGGAAGGCGCGATTCACTTGGACCTGCCCTTCCGGGCGGCCGGGCTCGTTACCGACCAATCCAGGGCGCCCTTCTTCCATACATAGAAGTAACCCACCAGCACCAGGGCCACGAAGACGAACATCTCCGCCAGCGCGAACATCTTCAGTTCGCGGAACACCACGGCCCACGGATACAGGAACACGGCTTCGATATCGAACAGGATGAAAATCATCCCTACCAGATAAAACTTCACGCTGAACCGTTCGCGCGCGGAGCCCACCGGCGCCATGCCGGATTCATAAGGCGTGTCCTTAAGCGGGCTCTTGCCGCGTTTGCCCAGTAGTGTCGACGCACCGATCAGGCCAGCCGCCACGGCGATGGCGATAATCACCTGCACTACGATGGGGAAGTAGATCTCGGGTAAAGTTGTCGGCATGTTTTCGTTGATTTACACGGAGGGTGGAAGCGGCCCTCGCACTGAGTTCAAGTTTTTCCCTTGAACATTCAAATATAATGAGGATCGAAAGGGAGTGTCAAACGCGCCGGATGCAAGCCTCTGAAACAAATACAATTCAAGTTGTTTTAAACGGCGAGCCCCGCAGCGTTCCCGCGGGCATGACCGTCGCCACGCTCCTCTCCTGGCTCAACATGGATGGCTCCCGCGTGGCCGTGGAACTCAATCGCGAGATCGTGCGCCAGCCCGCGTGGGCCACGTCCGAAGTGAATGACGGCGCGCGGGTCGAAGTGGTCTGGTTCGTCGGCGGCGGAGCGCGCTAACCGCCTTGAGCCGCACCACAGCCATCTTGATCGCCCTGGCCGGGCTCACGTTTCTCGGGTTCCGCTTTCAGTCGAATTTTTCCGACGCGGCGCGCGGGATGAATGACTTCATGAACGTGTATACCGGCGCGCGTCTGGTCGGCACGCCGGACCAGTTTTATTCGCGGAAGTACGCGGAAGATGAATTGACCGTCACCGGCTGGGTACTCCCCGCGCAGCTACGGTACCTGCGTTGGCCCGTGTTTGCATTTGTGTCGCGCCCGCTGACGGCTCTTTCCTATGGCGCGGCATACCGTGTGTGGCAGGCGCTTTTATTGGCCGCGCTTCTCGGTTTCTGGTGGCTATGGCCGGAACCCGGCCGGGATGCGCTGCTGGTGGCCGCGTGTTGGTCGATTCCGCTGATGACCAGCATCTTGAATGGAAAAGATGTCGTCTTCCTACTGCTGTTCCTCGCCGGAGTCTGGCGCTTTCATGAGTCGCGGCCGTGGCTGGCCGGACTCTGCCTGGCGCTGTGCGCGCTCAGGTTTAATCTCTTTTTCCTGGTGCCCGTGGTTCTGATCGCCCAACGCAAGTGGCGCGTCGCGGCCTGGGCCGCCGCCGGAGTGCTGGCGCTGCTGGGGATCTCGACCGCGGTGAGCATCGACCACTGGCTCCCGCAATTCATCGATTTCGCAGCGAACGACGTGGCCGCCAAGCAGCCCTACACAATGTCCAGCTTCGTCGCGCTCTTTGCCGGACTTCCCCACGCCAGCATATGGGAGCTCGCGGGTGGCGTGGTGATTGCCGCGATGGTCGCCTGGCTTTCCCTGCGTGTCAGCTTCAGCGTCGCGCTGAGCGCGGCTCTGGTGGGTGGGTTACTGACCAGCCATCACGCGTATCTTTTCGATTTGCTTCCCCTGTTGCCCATGCTCGTCGTTGTCATGCGAACGGCAACCACCACTGCCGTGCGGCTGTTCGCCGGGTTGTTACTGTCTCCCTTGCCCTTCCTGGTTTCTCCGAGCGTTCCTCTTTTGGCGCCGGCACCGCTGCTACTAGTACTTTTGCTGATCGCATTGGTGATGGAGCATGCAACGCGCAGCCCAAACGTAGTACTCGCCGCCAGCACGCCGGCCAGTGCCCCGCAATGACCCTGTTGACATGCCGCCGAAGTTGAGTACAATCGGAAAGTCGCCCCATGCCGCAAATGATGAAAGGCCGTAAGAGCCGCCCCGAGCCAGCGAACCCCGATCGCACGTTTTCCTCCATCGAAGTTTCCACTATCGCGGAAGTCAGCCTGCGGCAGTTGCAGTGGTGGGACGAACGCAAAGTGGTTTCCCCCCGTCACGAAGGACACCGCCGCGTGTACTTCCCCGCCGAGGTGATCGAGATCACCGTGATCGCCGAACTTCGCCGCAAAGGATTTTCGTTGCAGAAAATCCGCCGCGTACTGCGCTTCTTGCAACGCGAAATGGGCAAGCGCCTGGCCGATGTCACGCAAGCGGTGTCGGATCTCCACCTGGTCACCGACGGCAAGTCGATTTATCTGGAAGACCAGAACGACCGGATCATCGATCTGCTCAAGAACGCCCGCCAGCCCATGTTCCTGGTCTGCGTCAGCGATCAGGCCCGCCGGCTGGAAGCGGTCGTCCGCAAGCCGGCGCGCATGGAAGCCGCCGTGGTGAGCGGCCGCCGCGTCCGCCTGGGCTAAAAAAATGCGGGACATTGCGGGCTGCATCCGATGCGCAAGCTTCGGTTCCTTCCCCACACCCCCTAAAACCGGAGTATAGTTAGACTGGAGGGCTGGATGCTTTCTCAGAACCGCTCGTTTATCCGTTCGTCTGTCGGAATTGTCGTGGTCATCGCGGCCTGCGCCGCCGCCGCCGGTATGTGGACGGGCGGCCGGGTCTCGGCTGCCCCTCCCAACGACGATTCCATCAGTCAGAGCATGAAGGCGTTCACTTCCGTCTTCGATGTTGTCGAGCAAAACTTCGCCGATAAAGTCGACGCCGACAAAGCCATTTACAACGGAGCGGTGCCGGGCATGCTGCGGACGCTCGATCCGCACTCCAACTTCTTTGATCCCAAAGCGTATGCCGCTCTCCGCGAAGACCAGCGCGGCCAGTATTACGGCGTGGGTATGCAGGTGGGCCCGCGCAATGGCAAGACCATGATCATGTGGCCGTTCGAAAATTCACCGGCCTACCGCGCCGGTCTGCGGCCCGGCGACGTGATCGCGCAGATCAACGACAAGAAAACCGACGGGCTCAACACCACCGAGATCGCCGAACTTCTGAAGGGGCCGCGCGGCACCAAGGTCCAGGTCCGAGTGAGCCGCGAGGGACTCACCACGCCGGTTGTGTATGACATCGTGCGCGACGCCATCGCGCGCCCCAGTGTTCCGGAAGCCATCTGGCTCAAGCCCGGTATCGCTTACATGAACGTGACCCAGTTTGGTGAGAACACCAGCAAGGAATTCGAAGAGCAGTTCCGCAAGCTGGGCGAGAACAACATCAAAGGCCTGGTGCTCGATCTGCGCGGCAACCCCGGCGGCCTGCTGAACGAAGGCGTCGAAGTGGCCGGACATTTCCTCAAGAAGAATGACCTGGTCGTCAGCCATCGCGGCCGCGCCCAGCCCAACAAAAACTATTACTCAAAATCCGACAATGGCGGCAAGACCGGGTATCCGGTGGTCGTTGTCGTCAACCGCTCCTCGGCTTCCGCCGCCGAGATCGTGAGCGGCGCCTTGCAGGATCATGACCGCGCCTGGGTGCTGGGCGAGCCGACCTTCGGCAAGGGACTGGTACAGACCGTGTTCCCCCTCAGCGAGAACACCGGACTGGCGCTCACCACCGCGCACTACTATACGCCCAGCGGCCGTCTGATTCAGCGCGACTACTCGCACATTTCGTTCCTGGATTATTATTACCGCAACAAGAATGAACAGAAAGACCTCTCCGACGTCAAGATGACCGATGCCGGCCGCACGGTTTACGGCGGCGGCGGGATCACGCCGGACGAGAAATACGAAGCGGCCAAGCTGAATAAGTTCCAGATCGAACTGCTGCGCAAGTCGGGCTTCTTTAACTTCTCCGCTGCCTACTTCGGGCCCAAGACCGACGCCCGCATGCCCAAGGGATGGGAACCGGACGAGAATATCGTCAACCAGCTCCACGATTACCTGCTAAAGAACACCGTCGAGTTCACCGAAGCGGACTTCACGGCGAATCACCAGTGGGTCAAAGAGCAGCTCAAGCGCGAGATGTACATCACCGCGTTTAGCTGGGAACAGTCCGTGCGCGTGAACATTCAGCAGGATCCGGAAATCGCGCGCGCCGTCGATGCCATGCCCAAAGCCGTCACGCTGCTGGAAAACGCCAAGAAGCTCCTGGTGCAGCGCGTCAATCAGCAAGAGCGGTTGCCGCGGTAATGGATGCGCGGCCATTATAAATACGCCGCGCGTTACCATAGAATTTGACCCCGCAAATCACCGTCCTCGACGCCGGAGGACAATACTGTCATCTCATCGCACGCAAAGTCCGCGAGCTTGGCGTTTACGCGGAAGTCGCGGCGAGTGAAACCCCCGCCTCCGCGCTCGCCGGCAGAAAAGGCATTATCATTTCGGGCGGTCCTTCCAGTGTTTACGACGCCGGCAGCCCGACGATCGACCGCGCGCTGCTCGGCATGGGCATCCCGGTTTTTGGCATCTGTTACGGGCACCAGCTCATCGCGCATTTGCTGGATGGCTCGGTCCAAAAGGGAGACCAAGGCGAATACGGTTTCGCCCGCGTCGAAATCACGCGCCCTGCTCACATCTTCGCGGGCATCGAGCGCAACCAACAAGCCACCCACCAAGTATGGATGAGCCATCGCGATCTGGTGGTCACGCCGCCTCCGGGTTTCGACGTGATGGCTGTGACTTCCACGTGTCCGGTCGCCGCCATGGGCTCGCCTTCGCGAAGACTCTACGGCGTGCAGTTCCATCCCGAGGTCGCGCACACTCCCTCCGGCCAGGCGATTCTTTCCAACTTCGTATTCGGCGTCTGCGGCTGCACCAAAGATTGGGACCCCGCCGGCCAAGTCCTCGCCGTCGAGCAACACATCCGCGAAGCCGCCGGTGAGCGCAACATCTTCTTCTTCGTCAGCGGCGGCGTGGATTCGACTGTCGCCTATACGCTGTGCCTGCGCGCCCTCGGCCCGGAGCGCGTCCACGGCACCTACGTCGACACCGGCATGATGCGTGAAGGTGAGACCGAATTCGTGCGCCAACACTTTGCGGCGCTGGGTGCGCGCGCCTTCTTCGTGGAAGACGCCCGCGAGCGTTTCCTCGCCGCCCTCCAAGGCGTCACCGGCCCCGAGGAAAAACGCCACATCATCGGCGAGAAATTCGTCGAAGTCCAGCAGAGGATTCTGGAAAGCGAACATTACCTCGACGGCCAGTGGATTCTGGGCCAAGGCACCATTTACCCGGACACCATCGAATCCGGCGGCGCTCAGGCTGGCAAAGGCAAAGCCGATCTCATCAAGACCCACCATAACCGTGTCGCGGGCATTCAGAAGCTGATCGACGAAGGCCGCATCATCGAGCCGCTTTCGTCCTTTTACAAAGACGAAGTGCGCGCGATTGGCCGCGAGCTGGGCCTCGCGCCTGAATTGCTCGACCGCCATCCCTTCCCTGGCCCGGGTCTCGCCATCCGCTGCCTGTGCACCGACTCTCACGCCAAGCCGCAAAGGGTAGAGGAAGGCTGGATTATCCCGGTCAGTTCCGTCGGCGTGCAAGGCGACTCGCGGACTTACCGTCCCGTGTTGGCCATCGCAGATGTTCCTGCGTCAGAAGATGAGATCGCCGAGCTCACCAATCGCCGCCGCGACGTCAACCGCACGGTCAGTGTCGTCAAGACCTGCCGCCCGGTTGGTGAACTGGAAGTCCATCCCGCGCATCTTACCGCCGCACGGCTCGACCGCCTGCGCCGCGTGGACGCGATCGTGCGGCGCATCTCCGGTGAATCCGGCTTCGACGCCACCATCTGGCAGTTCCCCGTAGTACTGATCCCGTTGGGAACTCCTGATCGCCCGGACTGCGTCGTCTTACGCCCCATCGACTCCGTGGACGGAATGACCGCGCGGGCCGTGCGCATTCCACAGGGTGCGCTCGATCAAATGACGCGTGAACTGATGCAGGTGGAAGGCGTAGCCGGCGTGTTTTGCGATCTGACGAACAAACCGCCGGCCACCATCGAGTGGGAGTAACGGCTATCTCTGGCTGGTCATTTCTGACTTGTCGGGGGCACCTTGGACTTGGCTCGCAAATAAGCCGCGAGGGTTCCGTAGGTCTCGTTGCTGTGAATGACTCCCATATCCAGCGTCCCAAACATGGTGCGGTCGCGCCCGAACATCTTCACCATCTTGGTGCCTTCCACGTCCGTCGCGCTCAAGTAAATCGGGTCACAAAAATCGAACGCCGCTTTCACCGCGGCAACCACATCGGTTTTGGAAGTCTTGGTCTGATCGAACTTGGGAGCCGTTTTCCCGCTGGCCATCCCGCAAACAGCGGCCTGCACGACGGCGGCATGCAGAACGGTAGCGCCATAGGGCCGGCTTCCGGGACCCGGCGCGAATGCGTAATCGGCTTCCGGCATCTCAGCGGCGGCTTTTGTGATCGCGTCCTTAATCTCGTTGTATCCTTGCCGCAGCTCGGTGGTCAGCGGATTCTGCGCGTACGCGGCGGAAGCGCCCGCCAGTGACAATACGAGTAAGAGTGTGGTTTTCATAAATGTAAGCTCCCTCCCCTACCGGCGCGGCTCGCTGCTCGGCGGGACGATCCCCTTGATGCGCATGTACGGCACCATCGTCCCGTAAGTCTCATTGTTATGGGAAACATTGAAGTACAGCGTTGCCAGCCGGGACTGCTGGCGGCCGCGGAAATCCGACATCTGCGTGGCGGACGCATCGTTCAGCGTATTGTAGACTGCGTCGCAATAATCAAAGGCCGACTTTAAAGCGGCAATCAAATCCGCCTTTGCCGTCTTGCCCGCCGCCGGATTGGTGGCCGGCTCGCCTTTCGCTGACGCGCAACTGATCATGTTCCACTCCGCCGCATGGCCAACTTCTTCGCCGAACGTGCGCACCGTAGGCACGGGTTTGAAACTATAAACATCCTCGGGAACCTTTTCCGCCGCCCGGGTCAGGTTGTTCTTGGTGCCATCATACATGCGTTTCACTTCCGCGCTCAGCGGATTCTGCTGGCTCCACAGTCCCGTGGCACCGGCCATCAACATACCGAATGTAATCGTCACAACTCTCATGTTTGCTCCTGATTTCCTGGGGTCTGTCTTCTATTCTAGCGGACCAGATAGCCGGAGCGGGCCAGCGCATCGCGGCCTTTTCCGTGCAATAGGTACTCCGCAAACTTCCTCGCAGCGGCGGGATTCCCGGCCCGCGCGAGAATCCCCAAAGATTGGTTGATGGGAGGATGCACACCCGGATCCAGGCGAATTACCGTGCCCCCGGCGTTCGCGACCAAAGCATATGCGGTTAAGACGGCATCGGCGTTACGCAGAACTCCGTATTGCCGGGCCATATTAATGTTTTCCGCGTACACCACCTTGGATTGGATCTGATTCCAGATCCCGGCGCTCTTGAGCGCGGCAACCGCGGCGGCACCATACGGCGCCAACTCGGGTTTGGCGACCGCGATTACGCGAATTTCGGGCGCGATCAGGTCTTCCATGCGCTTCACGCCCGGCTTCCCTCCCGGCGGAATCCACAGTGCGATTACGCCGCGCGCGTAGACCGCGCGACTGCCCGGCTCGATCAGTCCCTTGCGTACCAGTTGCGCGACGTGCTCCTCATCGGCGGCGAGAAACACGTCGAAGGGCGCCCCGTACTCGATTTGCTGCGCCAACTGCGCCGTGGAAGCCGCACTGAAGACCGGATGGATTCCCGTGTCCGCTTCAAACACAGGTCCGATTTCCTTCAGCGCTTGCGTCAGATTCGCGGCGGCGGCGATGACCACCTCGGACTTCGGCTGGGCGGCCGCCGAAGCGAACGCCAAGGCGAACGACAGACACAGTAACGCGATGTGTCCGGGATAAAACACCACGTCTTGTTTATACTACATCCCGGCCCACTAATCCACAAAGAAGGGCGTCTCGCCCTCGCCGCGCAGGATCACATCGAAGCGGTAGCCGGCGGCTCCATCCGCGTTGAGTGACGGATCGCGCCGGGCAATGAGACGCTGGCGGAGTTCGGGGCCCGGCACGCAGTCGAACACGGGATCGGGGGCATCAGTGAAGAAGATCGTGGTTACCAGACGCCGGGTCAATCCAATGCCCAGCACCGCACAGTTGATATGGGGAATACGCTGGTCACCTCCAGGCAACACAGTTCGAAACCTGTACCAGCCGTCCGGATCTGTTCGCGCGCGGCCCCAGCCCCAGAACCCCGGGTCCACTTCCGCGAACCGTGGATCGAGCGGATGACGGAAGATTCCGTTGGTATCCGCCTGCCAGACCTCGAGCACCATGTTCCAGGTGGGCTTGGCTCCCAGCTCCAACACGCGGCCGGCAAGGATGATGTGCTCGCCACGCGCCCTGGCTCCGTCGCGCCGGGTAAGATCCTCGTTGCCGTCGGAGAACTCGCGCGGGAAGAACGGTCCAGTAGTGTTACAGGGCGAGACGACGAGTTTCATGCCAATTCTGGAGTCCGCCGGTGGCCGCGCAAAACAAAATCGCGCCGGTAGTTGATGTAACTGAGATCGCCCATCACGGTGTCGCCGTGCTCGAAGATCAGGCGCTCACGGACGTCGTGAGACGGGACACCGTTCAACAGCAGGTCGGTCTCATTGAGGGGCTCACCCGGGAAAAAGATCTGCGTGATAAAGCGGTTCATCCAGCTCTGGCCCAGAATCGAGAAGTGAATGTGCGGCGGACGCCACCACCAGCCGCTATAGAGCACCGGGTACGCGCCCGGCTTCACCGTGAACACCTCATACCGGCCGTCTTCATCGGTCACCAGGCGGCCCTGCCCGACAAAGTTGGGATCGAGCGGAGCGATGTGGTCATCCATCGCGTGCACATACTTGCCGGCGGCGTTGGCCTGCCAGATCTCCATGACCACGCCAGCGGCAGGCGAGCCGTCTTCATCCGTGACGCGGCCTGAAACGCGAATCAACTGGCCCACCGCGCGCGGGCCGTTCTCCACTGCGCGGCTGAGAGCGAGCTTGCCGGCGTTCCAGCGGCGAGGCAACTCAATGGGTCCGGTCTGCTCGGATAGTGTAACGGGTCTCGGAATCAGAGGCGAAGCCGGTACTCGCGTAAAGCTTGCGTTGTACCTGTCGATTTGCCGGAGTGTCTGCGTGCGGTCGCCGTACGGAGAATATTGGTAACCGGCCGCACGCGGTTTCATCCAACGCTCCCGTGCCAATACACCTGCGTATGTGCGATGCGGGTCTTGCGTTGCTCGCGTTCATTCCGCACTTTCGCGATCCAGAACCCAGCCAGGCAACCCGCCGCGATGAAGATCAGTATCCCGACCAGGATTCCCAGAGCAGGCCTCGCCATATCCTGACTTTACTGCAACGGCAACTCGTCCTGCGCTTCTGTATCCGGAATAAGACTGGCGGCGGCGACCTGATCGCCGGCTTCGACATCCACCAGCTTGACGCCCTGCGTGGAGCGGCCGGCCTGCCGGATCTTGCCCGACTCGATGCGGATGATTTGCCCCTGCTTGGTGATGATCATCAGATCGGAGTCTTCTCTCACCGACAGAATCCCGACTACCTTGCCGACTCGCGTGGTGGTCTTCATGTTGATCACACCCTTGCGCCCGCGTGCCGTGAGCCGGTAATCCTTGAGCGGCGTGCGCTTGCCGAATCCGTTTTCGGAAATGGATAGGATCAGACCTTCTTCCTCGACCACTTCGACACCGACCAGATAATCGCCCTCTTCAAGTTCCATGCCCCGGACGCCGCGCGCCGGACGGCCCATGGACCGGACGTCGGACTCCTTGAAGCGGCATGCCATGCCTTCGTGGGAACCGAGGAAGATGTAGTTGTTGCCGCTCGTGAGCCGCGCAGCCAGCAACTCGTCGCCTTCGTCGATACCCAGCGCGATAATTCCGCGCTGCAATGGGTTGTCGAACTCCGTCAGCTCGCACTTCTTGATGACGCCCTGCTTGGTCACCATAATGATGAACTGATCGGCGACGAATTCCTTCACCGGAAGAAATGCTGTCACGGACTCATCCGGCTGCAAATTAATCAGACCCGAGGAGTGCTTGCCTTTGCCCGTGGTGCTGGCATCGGGAATGTTGTAAATCTTCAACCAGTACACGCGGCCCTTGTTGGTGAAGATCAGAAGATACGCGTGCGTGGACGCAACAATGAGATGCTCCACCACGTCCTCGGCGCGCGTCGACATGCCGATGCGGCCCTTGCCGCCGCGGGTCTGCCGGCGGTAGGTATCGACCGCGGTGCGCTTGAGGTATCCGCCACGCGTCACGGTAACCGCGACGTCTTCCACCTGCACCAGATCTTCCAGCCGGATCTCGCCGGTATCTTCGATAATCTCCGTGCGGCGCTCGTCGCCAAAATCCTTCTGGACTTCCTTGAGTTCCTTGACGACGACCTTGCGCAAAGCGGGTTCCGAGCCGAGGATTTCCAGGTATTCGGCGATCATACGCTGGATTTCGGCGAGCTCATCGAGGATCTTCTGCTGCTCCATGCCGGTGAGGCGTTGGAGTTGCAATTCAATGATGGCTTGCGCCTGCTTCTCACTGAAGCGCGGACCCAGCTCACCCGCATTGATCGCCTTCGCGCACTCTGTGGCTTCAGCCGGAGTGATGAAATTCATCAACGCCTCGCGGGCCTCGCGCGGCGTCTTGGAAGCGCGGATCAGAGCAATCACCGCGTCGAGATTAGTAAGCGTGCGCTGGAAGCCCAGCAAAATATGTTCGCGGTCGCGCGCCTTGCGGAGCAAGTAATCCGTGCGCCGGCGGATGACGTCCATGCGGTGCTCGATGAACCGCTTGAGAGCATCCAGAATTCCCAACTCGCGGGGCTGGCCGTTCACGATGGCCAGCAGAATCACCCCGAAGTTCACCTGCATCTGCGTGTGCTTATACAGGTTATTGAGAATGACTTCAGCCTGCTCGCCGCGCTTCAGCTCGAAGACGATGCGCATGCCGTCGCGATCGCTCTCGTCGCGGATTTCCGAAATGCCCTCGATCCGCTTTTCGTTGACCAAACCCGCCGTGGTTTCGATCAGCCGAGCCTTGTTGACCTGGTAGGGCAGCTCGGTGACAATGATCGCCTCGCGGTCCTTGCCGATCTTCTCGGTGGCCGCGCGCGCCCGGACTTTGATGGAACCCCGGCCGTTCTTGAAGTAATCGTAGATGCCTTCCCGGCCCAGAATGATGCCGCCGGTAGGGAAATCCGGCCCCTGCACCATTTCGATGATCTTAGGAAGCTGAATGGCGGGGTTCTGGACGAGGGCAATGCAAGCCTCCACGATCTCCCTGAGATTATGCGGCGGGATCTTGGAAGCCATGCCGACCGCGATGCCCTCGCTGCCGTTGACCAGCAGATTGGGGATGCGCGTGGGAAGAACTTCGGGCTCGGACTCGCTTTCATCGTAGTTGGGCTTGAAGTCGACGGTTTCCTTGTCGATGTCTTCCAGCATCGAGGCGGCAATGCGGGCCAGCCGCGCCTCGGTGTAACGCATGGCCGCCGGCGGATCGCCGTCGACGGAACCAAAGTTTCCCTGCCCGTCGATGGGCGGATAGCGCATGGAGAACGGCTGCGCCATGCGCACCAAAGCGTCATAGATCGAGGCGTCGCCGTGCGGATGCAGCTTACCCATGACGTCGCCAACGACGCGGGCGGATTTCTTGGTGGGCCGGTTATGATGCAGGCCCATTTCGTGCATCTGAAAGAGGATGCGGCGATGCACCGGCTTCAACCCGTCGCGGACATCGGGGAGCGCGCGGCCCACGATCACGCTCATGGCGTAATCGAGGTACGAGCGGCGCATCTCGTCTTCGATATTTATGGGGATGTGGCTCTTGTTACCGCCGTCTCCGCCCAGCGGAATCTGCCCTCCGGGAGGGCCGCCAGGAGGCGGAGTGGTCGGGTCCTGCGGATCTGCCAAAGCGAGGCTCCTATGGGTAAAATCAGCCCGGGGGATGGGCTGCTAAACCCCTATTTTAGCACGATCTAGCGTGAAAAGCGCCTAAAACTCGTAGGCTTCTTCCGCCTGCCTCAAATTACCCAACGAACCCAAGAGCCAGGCCGATGGATCGGAGGCGGCGTTCACTACGGAGAATAGCCGGGAGCGCGTGGGAGGGATCGGTGGGACGCGGCGGCATCCGCGTAAAGGGACAGGAAAAAAAGGGGGCTCGCGGTTGGTGATCGTCAGGCAGCAGAGTGCTTGACGACATCCCAACCCGGGAAGACCAGTACGGCGGGATGGCACCGGAGCGCACTCGCGAGAACATTGGCCCGTTCCACGCCCAGACGGACGCGGCCGTTTTCGATGGCCGAAAGGGTCGCCTGGGGGATGCCGGTGCGGCGGGCGAGCTCGCTCTGGCTGTACTCCTGCAATTCACGCAAAATGCGGACTGACTCGCCGACGGATACTGCGATCCTCTTGCGCGCGGGGCAAAACTCTTTCATCCATTCCTCCTGTAATCGTGAGCCGTGAGGCAAATATCTTTCTATACACTTCGCCCCTTGATCCCGAAGTGCGCGGCGGCGGCGAGCAGGTGGCGGTCGTTGGTCCAGATCTCCGGGAATCCCGCCTCGATTGCCGACACGATGTGAATGGCGTCGCCGGTGCGCAACGGCAACGACTTGGGCAAGCGGCGAATCAGGGTGTCCACCTGACGGAGGATTCGATCGGAAACGGGAACCAGATTCCAGGTTTCATTGGCAACATCCTCCAGGAAGAAATCCGCCAATTTTCGCGCGTCTCTTTGTTCCAAGGAACCTTCCCGCACCTTCCGATGGAGAGCGCACGAAAACTCCGCTATACAAAGCGCTGAGGTGTGCACGCGCTCCGCCGAACGTGCGAGTTCCCGCACCGTGGCGGAATCCGGCTCATTCAGGTAGCACTTCCCCACATAGGCAGTGTCAAAGTAGAGGCTACTCAGAGGCGATCTTCCTCCAGGATCTTACCGATGTCGGTTCCGGTTCGGGGCAGCTTACGGATGAACGCCTCGCGGTCAGGCAGCTTGGTGGAGGCGCGGCGCGCGCTAATCGGGCGCAATTCGGCCACCGGCACGCCGCGGGACTCGATCACATAGGTCTGACCCTGGACGACGTTCTTGATCAGCGCGCTGGTCTTCAGATGCAGGTCGCGGACGCTGGCTCGTTCCATGTGTCACATTGTGACACATCCGCCGGGCGGCGGCCACCGCTGGGTCCTATCCGGGCATTCTTCGCTGTTGTAGACTGGTCCCACTATGCTGTCACGATTTGTTTTGTTCCTGGCCATTGCCGCCTCCGGCTTCGCCCAGGGCAGTCCGGACTGGACCCGGCCCTTCCCGCCTTTCAAGATGCTGGGGAACGTCTATTGGGTCGGCACGTATGACCTCTCCACGTACCTGATCACGACGCCGCGGGGAAATATCCTGATCAACACCGGCCTGGAATCCACGGTGCCGCAGATTAAGGCGGGCGTCGAAAAGCTGGGCTTCAAGATGTCCGACACCAAGATCTTGCTGGCCACGCACGGGCACTGGGATCACGTGGCGGGGATGGCTGAACTCAAGAAGATGACCGGCGCGAAGATGATCATGTCGGAAGCCGACGCCGAATTGCTCGAATCCGGCGGCAAGACCGATTTCCGTTTCGGCGACAACCCGCAATCGCGTTTCACGCCGGTGAAGGTGGATCAGAGGCTGAAGGATGGCGACAAAGTCGCGCTGGGCGGCATGGAACTCACCGCGCACATCCACTCCGGGCACACCAAGGGCGCGACCAGCTTCACTTTCGATGTTCGCGAAGCGGCCAAGACCTACCACGTGGGCCTGATCAACATGCCCGGGATCAATCCGGGCGTCAAAGCCTCCGGCATGCCTAAGTTTCCTAACATCGCGGAGGCCTACGCGAAGACATTCCAGCTTGAGAAACAATTGCAATTCGATGTGTGGCTGTCCTCCCACGCGGGACAGTTCCGGATGCACGAAAAGTACAAGCCTGGCGACGCCTACAATCCCGACCGCTTCCTGGACTTCAACGGTTTCCGCGCGGCGCTGGGCCGTCTGGAAAAGCTTTACCTGGACCAGTTAGCGCAGGAGCACGCCGGGAAGTAGTCAGGCCGCGCCGGCAACGTGCAACTGGAGTTCTTCGGCGTACACATAGAACCCGAATAGCGGTTGCGGACGGTCCTGATCCCATCGGCTCATCGTCCATTGCGCCCGAAGCATGGCGACATCGGAGTGACGCGCAAGATCGAGCGTCAGATGGTATTTCCCGCAGTACGACTTGGGTGGAAAAGCCACAAGCGGCCTCCATTCTTTACCGTCGCACGAACCCCAGACGGAAACTTCCAAGCTCTCCTGTTCCAGGATGCGATTGATTCCGAGCGTCAACAGCAACGGTTGGCGCGTGTGGGCATCGAGCCGAAATTCAGGGCCCTGCCCGCCTTCCCGGGCGGTACTCTCCGGAAGCAGAAACGCGGGAGCCATAAATCACCTCCGAGGACGGCTGCTGCCTTAGCGTCGCATACTCTGCGAAAAACTTGAAGCGATTTAATGTAAATGCGAGGCCAGTTTATTCCTGGAGCTTGCGGAGAGCGTTGGCGGCGGCTTCCAGCGTCTCCGGCTTCTTGGGGAAGCAGAAGCGGATGATCTGGTCGCCGAAGGTGGACTTCGCGAAGAAACAGGAGCCTGGCACCGCGGCGATGCCGACGTGCTCCACCAGGTGCATGGCGAACGCGGTGCCGTTCGAGAAGCCGAAATTCGAGATATCCGCCATGATGTAATACGCGCCCTGCGGACGGAAGCAGCGGAAGCCGACTTGGTCCAGGATGCTGAGCAGCGCGTCGCGGCGCTCGGCATACTTGGCGGCCAGATCGGTGTAGTATTGGTCGGGCTGGGCCAAGGCCGTCACGCCGGCGATTTGCAACGGATGCGCGGCGCCCACGGTGAGGAAATCGTGGACCTTGCGGATGGAATCGGTCAGATCGGGACTGGCCAACACCCAACCCACGCGCCATCCGGTGACGGAATAGGTCTTGCTCAGGCTATTGACGATCACCGTGCGGTGGCGCATTCCCGGAAGGTTCATGATCGGGATGTGCTGCGCGCCGTCGTAGAGGATGTGTTCGTAGATCTCGTCGGTGACGGCGAGCACGTCGAACTCCTGGCACAGACCGGCAATGCAGGCAAGCTCTTCGCGGTTAAATACGCGGCCGGTGGGGTTGTTGGGCGAATTCAGGATGATGGCTTTGGTGCGCGAGGAAAATGCCCGGCGCAGTTCTTCGCGGTCGAAGCTCCAATCCGGCGGACGCAGGGAGACCAGTTTGCGCGTGCAGCCGCAGAGGACGGAGTCCGGCCCGTAGTTTTCGTAGAACGGCTCGAAGACAACCAGTTCGTCGCCCGGATTGGTGATCGCGGTGAGTGTGGCGATCATGCCCTCCGTGGCGCCGCAGACGACGGTGATTTCGCGTTCGGGATCGAACTCCAACTGGTAGTGCCGCTTGTATTTGGCGGCGATGGCGTCGCGAAAAGGTTTGGCGCCCCAGGTGATGGAGTACTGATTGATATCGGCTTCGATGGCCTCGATGGCGGCGCGCTTCAGAATCTCGGGCGCCGGGAAGTCGGGGTAGCCTTGGGCCAGATTGACGGCGTTGTGCTGAATGGCCAGCCGCGTCATTTCGCGGATGACGCTTTCGTTGAGTCCCGAGGCGCGATCGCTGCGGAAGCGAGGGCGGCCCTCAGCGGGCACCAGTAGCTCGGGAACTCTTCTTTCGCTGATCGACGCCATGTGAATAGGATACCCGCCCGGCGCCTCCGGCGACGGCGTGCTCAGCGACGGCGGCTTCCGTTACCGCCGGCGCGGGTGGCTGCTTCCCCGCCGGAGGCTGGTTGGAATAGATCCGCCGGTAGATATCGGCGTTGCGCAGCACAATCTGGATGTAATCGTGGGTCTGGCTGAAGGGCACGGTCTCGACGAACTCAGCGGGTTCGCGGAACTCGCCCCAAGTGGACCAGGTTTTCGCGCGCGACAATCCCGCGTTATACGCGGCCAGCGCGGCTTCCCAGCGGCCTTCCAGGCTGTCGGCAACCGACCGCAGGTAGTAGGATCCCAGTTGCAGATTCACGCGGGGCTGAAACAGGCGTGCGGTCGAATACGCTCTGATCCCCAGGCGCCGGCTCAGTTCGCGGCCGGTGGAGGGCAGTATCTGAGTCAAGCCGCGCGCGTTGGCAACGGAAACAGCCTGGGGATTAAACTCGGATTCCTGGCGGGCCAGGGCCGCGAGCAAGTAGACGTCCAGGTTGTTGTCCTTGGCGAAGCGCTCCATGTCGGCGCGGTAGGGGAGCGGAAACGCCAGCTTCCAGAATTCCCGCGGAGCGGACTCTACCGGCAGGTACAAGTAATCCGGAGCATAGCGCTTCAAATACCGGATACCCTGGTCATCGGCCGACCGGTGACTGGCCATGGAGGCCAGCTCCAGCGCCATCACGTGGGGCTGGTCTTCGCTTTGCGCGGCATACCGCAGTTCCCCTTCGACCCATTCTTCGAGTCCGGCCCCAGCCAGCAAACGCGCGCGCTCCAGGCGCAGGCGGGCGGTGGTATTGGCATCGAAGTTCCGCGTGCGCGAGCGCGTGGTGAAGGCGACCGTGCGCAGAAACTCGTAGCCGGAAGAGGAAGCGGCCGAGACCGGCCCCAATTCGGCCAATCTTTCGCGAGCAACGGTCGCGTAGAAATAGTTGGGGTATTCGCGAACGATCTCGCTGTAGTAGTCCCGCGCGGAGGCGGCGTCGCCGGCGTTCGCGGCCAAGCGCCCCAGGAAATACAAAGCCGCGGAGGACTCATCGGAATTCGGGAACATCCGCAGATGCTCGCGCAGCAGATCGCCAGCATCGTCCTGGCGGCGCAAATAATGCGCCCAGGTCACTTTCCAGTGGCATCCGGCGGCATGCGGTTCCTTGGGGAAAGACTCGTAACAGGCGCGATAGACCGGCTCGTAGGCGTCCACTTGGTTTTCGACCAAATAGGAGTTCCCCACGGCGAGCAGCGCTTCCAGCCGCCAGGTGGAATCCGGGCGCAGGCGGGCCAGTTTGTCGAGTGCTTCGCGCATCGCGTCACGGTTATTGAAGCGCCGGGCGCAGAGCACCAGATAGTACAGCCGTTCGGCGTCAGCTGGTGGAGATTCGACGGTCAAACCTTCCAGGTAACGTTGCGCGGTATGCGTGTCTTTGATGTTGTATCCCGCCACGCCCAGCTTCACCAGCGCCGTGTCGCGCTCGGCTCCACCGAGTTGCGGCGCCATGACCGCCAATTCCTTGCGCGCCTTGTCGGACTGCCCGGCCTCCAGCAGCTTGAGCGCGCGGCCCAGCATGACGTTGCCCATCGCGGGCGGGTAGCGGTCGCCCAGTTGGTCGCGCACAGTCGCTAGCAGAGCACCAGCATCCGCGGCTTCCGCCGCCGTGGGATAGCCATAGTAAACGTGCTGCGCGTAAACGGCGGCGCTCACCGGGTCGTTATTCGCGGCGAAGGCCGCGGCCATTGCCAGGTCGCCCTGAGGCTGGGCGAGAACCATGTAATGTTTGCGCAGGAGATTGAGCGCGTCCGCCGCGTTGCCGCTTTTCTGTAGCGCCTGCGCGGCCAGCAAAGCGGCGCGCCCGGCCAGGGGCGAGGGTGGCGACTGAGTCCAGACCGCGTCGAGGGACTGCGGCACGGCTGCGTAGTCCTGCTGACTGAATTCAACGTTGGCGGCAAACCACGCAATGTAGTCGGCCAGTTGGGGAACTGTTTTCGCCAACGCGCGGAGGGCGGCGAGTGCAGCGGCGTCCCGCCGGGACTGTGCTGCCACGACAGCGGCTTTGAGTTCAGAAACCGGATCATCCGCGGCGGCGAGCGACACCGCAACACCGGAGGCGGCGAGCGCGGCGACTGCCCCCATGGCCACAACACGCCAGTGCGCGCGAAACCAAACCCGCAGGATCATGTTTCATACCGATTGTCGCACCGATTGCGGCCAAGAAAAAGGCGCTCCCCGTGCGCTGTGGCGCGGGGAGCGCCTGGAAAAATCCCGTGGCTCACTACTTCTTCGCGGCCGCTTCCTTTTCGTTGTTGCGGGCCGAGCTCAACAGGTTCTCCATGGAGTGATTGGCTTCATGGCAGGCGTATTCGTAGATCTGCCCCGGCGCCGTTCCCATAACGATTTCACCGGTAAGCGGCTTCACCCAGGTGCCGGGATCTTCCACCGTGAATTGGTAGGAGATCGCGTCCGGCCCGGTACGCGTGAAGCGCTCAGTGACGTGGAAGTTTTCCGTTACTGGAATGCGGTTGAAGGCCACATTACCGTTGAAGTTGGTGGTGTCGACCACCAGGGTGTTACCTTCCCAGCGTCCGCGTGAATCGCCGCGGTAGCCGCGGACGGCGGCCGGTGCGTGCGGACGGCCATCCACGGGAATGATGCGGGTGTCATGAATCATCTCCTGCGTGATGGCGACGTAGCCGGGGCCCTGCACGATTTCCAGGTCGTTATTGTATCCCGACGGCATCATCGGCGGTCCCGCCGGCGGCGCTCACGATACATCGCTCACCGAGGTTGCGGTTTTCCGGACCATCCGCCTCGCGGCCCTTGAGAGCGGCCGCACGCGCGGCGATCCGCTTCTGGCCTTCCGGCGTGAACGCGGGCAGCCGACCTTCGGGCCCGGCGATCGTCGACGTCCGCAGGTTCGGCGCGAACTTGCCTTGACTGCGGTCCAGGCCAAACTGGCTCAGGTCATAGTGCGCTTCGGGGAGATTGGCGCGGTCTCCGGCGTAGCCTTTGGCCTTGGCCTGGAAGTCGGCCTGCTCTTGCGGCGTGAAGAACTCCTTAGCGCCAAGCTCCTTGGGCCGCTGCAAGGGAACGTTAGTCGCGTTAGTCCAGGTTCCCTGCAGGTCCGGCTGGCCGTCGGGAGTCTTCCCCTGCACCCACGCCGAGTTCTTGGCGGCGGGCGCCGGTTTCAGAGTCTGCGCGGAAACTGCCCCCGCACTCATAAGCAGGGCGGCTGCAATCGCAACGTATCGTGTCTGTTTCAAACGGCAAATCCTCCCATCACTGAGCTTACGGTCCTTAACCGGAAAGCGCTCCCCGGGCACGTCGTCGTGCCAGGGGAGCGCCCGGAATACGAGCTGATTTCGCTTATTTCTTGGACTCTGGATCCTGCGCGTCGCCATGCGCACCCGGCGCCGATCCGCCCAGGAACAACCGCTTGCCGTCGATAAACGTGAGGTCCTTGCCCACGCCGCGGTTGGAGTTATCCTTGGCGTGATAGCCGTCGACCACGATCACGGTACCTACCGGCAGCATGTTCTTGTTGTAACCCAACCGGTAGAGCGCGTTCGGGCTACCGGCTTCAATCATCCACGGCGTGACCTTTCCGTCGGTTCCTTTCACGTCAATGTGGATCCAGGAATGCGGATTGGTCCACTCCATTTTTGTCACCGTGCCGATAAGCTTGAGCGGTTTCTTGTCGTCAAACTCGGCGGCAAAGGAATGGTGCGCCCACACCGGCAGCGCCGTCAGGACGCTGAGCGCGGCAAATGCAAAGTACAATTTCATTCTCATATCAGCACCTCCAGCTACTTCTTCGCCGCCGCTTCCTTCTCATTGTTGCGGGCGGAACTCAGCAGGTTCTCCATGGAATGATTGGCTTCGTGGCAGGCGTATTCGTAAAGCTGGCCGGGAGCCGTTCCCATGGTGATTTCCGCGGTCCACGGCTTCTCCCAGGTTCCCTTATCCTCGACTGTGAACTGATAGACGATGGAGCCCGGGCCGGTACGGGTGAAGCGCTCGATGACGTGCATGTCGCGGGTCACCGGAATCCGGTTGAATGCGACGTTGTCGTTGAAATTCGTGGTGTCCACCACCAGCGTATTGCCTTCCCAGCGTCCGACGGAGTCGCCGCGATACTTGCGGATGTTCTGCGAAACGTGGGGACGGCCGTCCAGAGGAATGATCCGCGTGTCGTGAATCATTTCCTGCGTGATGGCGACGTAGCCCGGACCTTGCACGATTTCCATGTCGTTGTTATAGCCGGAGGGCATCATCGGCGGACCCGCGGCGTTGTTTACGATGCAGCGCTCGCCCAAGTTGCGGCTTTCCGGCGCATCGGCCTCGTGCCCCCTGAAAGCGGCAGTCTTGGCGGCAACCCGCTTCTGAGCTTCCGGTATAAAGGCAGGCAACCTTCCCTCGGGTCCAATTACGAGCGAAGTGCGCAGGCTGGGCGCGAACTTGCCCTGGGTCCGGTCCAGACCAAACTGGGCCAGATCATAATGTTGTTCGAGCGCCGAACCGACGGGCTTCAGCGGCTTGGCGTCCATCGCGGCCTTTTCCTCCGCCGTATAAAATTCTTTCCCTGCCATTTGCTTGGTCCGCTCCAGCGGAATCATCGTGGCGTTGGTCCAGGTTCCCTGGAAATCGGGTTGGCCATCCGGAGTCTTCCCTTGCACCCAGGTCGAATTCTTGGCAGCTGGGGCCGGCTTCAAGGCCTGCGCGGATACCAGCGCGGTACCGAGCAACAGACCGACAATGACAGTCATCGAAGCGCACACCTTATGCATTTTTGATCTCCCTTTTCTGTCTTTACTTGCTGGGCTGCTTGCGCAGATGCCCATACATCAATTCTTCGGCAAACTCGACACACTTAAATTCAGACAACTGCATGTTTTTTTCCTGGCGGCGGTAGAGTGGCATGCTGATCTTCCAGGTCCGCGAGAAAGTCTTGGGGTCCTCAATGGTCGCTTCGTAATTTATGACATCGGGACTGACCATCGTGTAACGCTCGACCACATGAAGATCCTCGCCATGGTAATTCCCGGCGCGGTCAAACCAGGTCTGATCGTTAAAACCCGTCGCGTCCACCACCAGCGTTTCGCCTTCAAAGCGTCCGTTGGATTGTCCCATCCAACTGCTGTCGGGCGGGACGATCGGCTTACCCATATTGACCAGCCGCTCCGTACTCGCGTACTCATAGGCGATCAGGATTTTGTTGGTGGACTGGATGATCTGAAACGGGAACGGCATATAAGCCGCCCGCGGAACCCCCGGCATGTAGCACTTGGTTTCCGGATCCAGCGCGAGCCGGTTGGTGAAGTTCTCTTTCTTCTTCGCCAGCGCCGCGGGCAAGTAGGGAATCGTGCCGCCTTCCACTACACCTAGTCCGCCCGGTTCAGCACCGGCCGCGCCCATCCCGGAAAAGTGTGGCGGCCGAGCCGAGTGGGCTTCCACATCCCAGTTCGCGGTATTCACCGCCTGCCATATACCGTTGAAGTTGGGTTTGCCATCCGCGGTGCGAGGCGCCCGATAGCCTTGCGCGTGACACACAGCCAGCGACATGGCGGCCGCTATCACCACTCTAGAAATCGTTCGCGTCCTGGTTAAGCGCATATCGCTCCACGGAATCATATCACTCTTATACGCCGGTGTCGCCCGGCTACCATTCACTGCTGTGCCCGATGTTCGCCAGCCGTCTCTTCTTCCGGCTCCACCACGGTGGACAGACCCTCTTTGGTCATAATTTCCTTCAGCACCGTGGCGGTGGCAGCCGAGGCTCTCAAGTTGCCGGTTCTATGAACGCCTTCGGCGACGCGCAAAGGAGTCCACTTATCCTTGTTCTTGGTGTTCCATACGCTGGTCTTCGCGCCGGCATCATACAGGTATTGCGCAACCGCGGGAAGCTGTTTGTAAGCGGCTCCGTGCATCACGGTTTCGCCGTTCTTGTCGACGGCGTTCAGATCCGCCTTCAGGTCCACCAGCACCTTCAGGGCGTCCACAACTTCTTTCTCCGTTCCCGGATCTTCTCCCGGCGACCGCGTGCCCACGCCCGCGGCGACCATGGCCGGCGTGGTCCCATCGGCATTTGGTTTCTTGGTATCGGCGCCCAATTCCGCCAACAGCTTCAGTAACTCGGCATCGCCCGTACGCGCGGCCATCAGGAAGGGAGTCGCGCCTTGCATATTCAGAACCGTGTAGCCCGCGGGCCAGCGGCGAGTCATGGTGGCGTTGAGGTTGGCGCCCTTGGCCACCAGCTTCTTGACCAGCGCGATGCTGTCCACGTTGCCCGAGCCAATCGGAGCGGGGTCATTGCTGCCCGAGCCCGGCTTGCGCACCCAGGTGATCGCATGCAGCGCGGTCCAGCCGCGGGCAGTTCCATTCGGGTCCGCCCCGGCATCGAGCAGGTACGAAGCCATCTCAAAATGACCGTTTTCAACAGCCAGCAGCAAAGCTCCCGATCCCGCAATGGTGTAATTCTTGATGCGGAAAACCGAGGCTTTCGAACGGCCGATGGTGTCGTTCGGATTCGCACCAGCCTTAATGAGGGCTTTCACCGTGTCCAAGCGGCCTTCCCGCACCGCGAACAGCAGCGGCGTGAAACCGCCGTTGGAAACGGCTTTGCTGTCGGCGCCGAATTCCAGCAGCATGGTCGCAGCTTCGGTGTTGCCTTCCGCCGCCGCCCACATCAGCGCCGTCTGCCCTTCGCCTTCCTTGGCATTCACATCCGCCTTGTGCGTCAGCAGAGTCTTGACGGCATCCACTTTGCCGGTGCGCGCGGCCGTCATTAGAGGAGTCTCGCCTCCCGCCAACGCCGCGTTCGGATCCGCGCCCGCCTTGAGCAGGAGATCGATCATGGCCGCGTTGCCGTTTTCAGAGGCCAGCGACAACGGGGTGACGTTATAGCGATTCACCGCCTTGACGTTGGCGCCACCCTTGATTAACAGGTCCGCGGTTTCGACGTCGTCCATGCGGACGGCCCAGTGCAGTGCCGTTGTACCGTCCACATCGGGAGCGTTGACGTCGGCGCGCTGTTTGAGTAGCGCCCGCGTGGTGGCCTTGTCGGTGTTCTTCACGGCGTCCACCAGTTTGGTAGCCGCGGGCGCCGCGGTGAGAGCCGCCGTCAGGAACCCGGCCACCATAAAGGATGAGGCCAGCCCACGGGAGTATCGCGAATCCATCTCTAGTCTCCTTCCGTCTCCGGCGTGTCTCCCTTAGAGAGACAGCAACTGATCCACTCTGCCCTTGCTGTCGGCGAAACGCTCCATGTGGATGCCGTTCTTCTCGAGCAAGGTGAGGTGCAGGTTGGCCAGCGGAGTCGGCTCGGCGTACTTAATGTGGCGTCCGCCCTTGAGCTTGCCCGCGCCGCCGCCCACCAATACGATCGGCAGGTTGACGTGGTCATGCACATCGGGATTGCCCATGCCGCTGCCATACATCATCATCGTGTGATCCAGCAGCGTGCCATCGCCATCCTGGGCGTTCTTCAGCTTATCCAGGAAGTAGGCGAACAGGGAAACGTGATAGTTGTTGATCTTGGCCAGCTTGGCCAGCTTGTCCGGGCTGTTGGTGTGGTGCGAAGTGGGGTGATGCGCGTCGGGCACGCCGATTTCCGGATACGTGCGCGTACTGGTTTCGCGAGCCAACTGGAAGCTGAGCACGCGGGTCACGTCGGCTTGCAATGCCAGCACCTGCAGATCAAACATCAATTTGGCATGGTCGGCGTAAGTGGCTGGTACGCCCACGGGACGGTCCAAATCCGGCAGCACGGTGGTCACGGTCTGCTCTTCAGCCTTCTGGATGCGGCGCTCGAGCTCGCGGATCGTATCCAGATACTTGCTGACGCGGTTTTTGTCGCCGGCGCCAAGCTTCCGCTGCAACCGCGACATGTCTTCCGTCACCCAGTCGAGGATGCTGCCGTTCTTGTGCAGTTCCGAAGCGCGATCGGTGGCGGTTCCGCCGTCGCCGAACAGGCGCTCAAACACGATGCGCGGATTGGCTTCAGCGGGCAGCGGCGTGGTGGGCGAGGACCAGGATAGGTTGTTCTGGTACACGCAGGCATAGCCGTTGTCGCAGTTGCCCACCGGGGTCAACAGGTCCATGGCGAGTTCGAGCGACGGCAAACGCGTTTCCTTGCCGATCTGCTTGGCGATGAGCTGATCGACCGTGGTCGCCAGTTCGTAGTCGCTGCCTTCGGTCATCTTGGCCTTAGCGGCGCTCAAGAATCCGCAGTTCGAGGTGGCGTGGTTACCCGGCGAGTAGGAATTCTTCAGCTCGAGGTTGCTCAGCACCGTCACCTGGTCCAGGAACGGCGTCAACGGACTCAGCGTGGCCGAAAGTTCGGTCAGGCGGCCTTCGGTGGCAGGAGTCCAATATTTAATGGGGCCCGCAGTGGCGCCGGCACATCCCATGGGGACGTACACAAAACCCATGCGCCGGACCGGGTTGGCCGCGGTCGCCGCCTGAGCGGTAAACGCAGGCACCATGGCATCCAGCAAGGGAAGCGCGACGACGGCGCCCGTGCCCCGCAAAAACGTCCGGCGATCCAAAGCTTTCTTCGTGATAATCATTGCGATCTCCTCATTTGAAATGGCGTGCTGTTCACAACCCCGAGCACCAGGCTTGAAAAACGATAGTTACCGGCGCGCGCATCCCGCAAGATCTTGCGGATAGCGGCTGCGTCATAAGCTTCCAGTCCTCGACCCAAAGCGTAGGTGAGGAGTTTCTCCGTTGCGGTCGTAACGAACATCTCCGGGCGCTCCAAAATCGCCTTCTTCAGGCCCTCTTTCCCGGTAAACACGTTCCCGTCGGGGAGGTTTCCGGAGGCGTCAATCGGCAACCCCGTATCCTGCGTGCGGTAGCTACCCACGGCGTCGTAATTTTCTAGAGCGAAGCCCACCGGATCCATCACGCGATGGCATCCGGAACAGGGCGGATTGGCCCGGTGCTGCGCCATGCGCTCACGCATGGTCATGATCTTTCCCGTCGCGCCGTTGTCCTTGAGCGGCGGCACGTTGGGCGGGGGCGGAGGCGGGGGCGTGCCCACAATATTAGACAGGATCCACTTCCCGCGGATCACCGGTGAAGTGCGGTCCGGATAGGACGTTACCGCCAGAATACTGGCTTGGCCGAACAAGCCGCCACGATTGGAATTCGCGTCAAACGTAATCCTCCGGAACTGGCTGCCGTAAATATTCGGAATGCCGTAGTGCTTGGCCAGCCGCTCATTCACAAAGGAGTAGTTGGCGCTGAGCAAGTCCAGAAGGCTGCGATCCTCGCGCATGATGCTCTCAAAGAACATCTCGGTCTCGCGCTTCATGGACTGCCGCAGGTTGTCGTCGAAGTCCGGGAAGATGCGTCCGTCGGGAATCGTCGAGACCAGGTTCCGCAGGTACAGCCATTGATTCGCGAAGCTGTTGACCATAGCTTCGGAACGCGAATCCGCCAGCATCCTGCGCACCTGCTTTTCGAGCATCTGCGGGTTGCTGAGTTTCTTGGCAATGGCCAGATCCAACAGTTCTTCGTCCGGGATGCTGCTCCACAGGAAGAAGGAGAGGCGCGAGGCCAGATCCACGTCACTTAACTTGTAAGCCGTGTTGGGAGCGACGCTGGCGGGATCCTGCTCCACGCGGAACAGGAATTCGGGACTGACCAGCATGGCCCGCAGCGCCATTTCGACGCCACCTTCAAATCCGCCGGTCTTCTTGCCTTCCTTATAAAAGCGCAGCGGAGCTTCCAGATCGGCATCGACCACCGGACGCCGGTACGCCCGCCGGGCAAAGGTCGAAAGTACTTTCTTGGCGCACACATCCTCGTCGGCCGGCTTGGCGGGACGGCAAACGAAAATCTTGCGGCGGCTGGGTGTGTCTCCAGGCCCCTTGGCTTCGTACGGACCTATTACAGAAACGGAATAGAGCGCTGGCTGCACCCGCGGATGGCGGTCCAAATTGTAATGCGCTTGATACGGCTGCCGCTCGGTTTCGAGCAAGGCGCCGGTCTTCTTCAAGAAGGAGGCCCCAATCGCGTGCGGACCGGCTTTCACGGGAATGCGCACCACCAGATCCTTGTCCACGGCCCCGTGATCCTGTCCGGGCGGCGGCTGAACCGTGAATACCTTTATGCGCTCGCCGTCCATCATCAGTTCTACTTGCTCGGGTCCACGCAAACCTTCGACGCGTTCGTTGCGGTCGCGGGACAGCCGGATCTGGATGGTGTACTCGGCATCCAGCGGGAACGTGTAGTTCACCACCGTGCCGCCGCGCGTACCAAAGGGCAATTGGTCGAAATGCTTCTCTTGCGTGAGATCCGGCGGCACCACGATGGTATCCCCGCCCGGGGACCGGATCGGTCCGCCAATGGCTATGCGGCTGATCTTCTGGGCAACCGCGAGATACCGTTCGAGCAACGTGGGCGTGAGTTCGCCGACCGTGACGTTGTCAAAACCATAACTGGAATCGTCGGCCGGCAGCAGCGCGACTACGTCCATTTGCAGGCCCAGCAGATCGCGAATCGCGTTCTGGTATTCGGTCCGGTTCATGCGGCGGAAGGTTTCCGTGCGGCCGGGATTCGGCTTGGAAGTCTCCGCCTGATCCAGGGAGCGCTCCAGGTAGGAAATCAAATTATCGTAGGCGGCCTCGCTCGGCCGCGGCATGCCTTGCGGCGGCATGTACCGGGGCCGGGTCTTGCGCAGCACCTTCTCCCACACCTCGGGATGCTCGGCCACATTGTCTACGTTGGGAGTGGTGAGCTCGATGCCCGCCGTTTTCAGCTTCTCGTTGTGACAAGCCACGCAATACTGATTGATCAGAGCGCGATTGGCGGATACCGCACCGGAACCCGCGGAAGTTTGTTGGGGCGCACCCGCGGCCAAAACGCCGCTCACAAACAGCGCCGCCGCTACCTGAGCCGATCTGGATATCGTGAACGATATCAACGCCATTCCCAATCCTCCCGCAACACCTACACTTAGAGCCATTTCCGTGCACCCAAATTATACTTGAACTCTAACCTTAGTGAATATAGCTCTTTTGGCAGTGGGGCGCAACCGTGGGTTCAGCGCCTAAGTTGCTGCGTATCATACCCTAAAGTATTGCCCCAGAGCGGTGGGGGGCTGGACCCAAGCTGCCACCTTCATCCAGCCAACAAATTCCCTACGCGAGATTAAGATCCTGTGCCCCAATAAGGGAAACAAATCACTTGACTCACATATACCATTATGGTAATATCGGCTCATGGAAACAGTTAACCTCAATCATAAGAGTGGTTTGATGGACGCTATTCGGTACTTTTCGGACCCAATGGTGTGCTTGGAAACTGTCTCCAAAGCTAAGTGGTCCAAGGGTCCGATGTGTCCCCGTTGCGAGGGGAAACGGCTCTCGTTCCTCAAGACTCGGCTTATGTGGACCTGCCTTGAATGCCGCAAGCAGTTCTCCGTCAAAGTCGGAACAATCTTCGAGGATTCCGCTATTGGTCTGGATAAATGGCTGACGGCCATGTGGCTGCTTGCCAACTGCAAGAACGGAATCAGTTCTTACGAACTGGCGAAGGATATCAAAGTGACGCAGCGTTCGGCGTGGTTCATGCTGCAACGCATCCGCCACGCGATGCACACCGGATCTATCAACAAGATGACGGGTACGATTGAAGCTGACGAGACTTTCATCGGCGGTAAGGCTCGCTTCATGCACGCGCACAAGCGGGAAGAAAAGATTCGCGGACGCGGACCTATGGGCAAGGCGATTGTGTTCGGTATGCTCGAACGCGAGACTGGCAAGGTCCGCACGCACCACGTCACGACGCGGCGCAAAGGCGAACTGCAACGTCACGTGCGGGAGAACGAACGTTGAAACCGGATCGCATGTGTACACCGATGCGCTGAAGTCTTACGACGGCCTTAGCGAGTACACGCACAAAGTCATTGACCATGCCGAAGCGTATGTTGACGGCGTTGTTCACACGAACCGCATGGAGAACTTCTGGAGTCTCCTGAAGCGAGCCATCAAGGGCACGTATGTTAGTGTCGAGCCGTTCCATTTGTTCCGTTACCTTGATGAACAATCATTCCGTTTCAATGAGCGCAAGGCGACTGACGCTGAACGCTTCCACATGGTGCTGAATTGCGTAGCCGGAAAACGCCTAACCTACAATCAGGTGAGGGGGTAGCTCGGATGTCAAAGCCAAACGAGAAGGCCGTGGAAGAAAAGCAGACACCGCCCAAAAAACCGCCGGGATATCGAAAATTCGAGAAACTACTTAAGCAGGTGGTCATAGCGCCACCCATGAAGAAAGACCCATCTCGTCCAATGCCAAACGTAGGATAAAATACACTACACACTGCGCGACTAAAAACAGCAAAAGGGAAAGCATTAGGTGGCTGAAAATACTAGCGGTCCGCACCTGATCGAGACCCCTGCTGAGCGCGAGGCACGCGAACAAACCCAAGAGCGCAGCCGCCAGAACAGCTATCGCAAGCTTCAAGTAATTTTCAATGGAATTCTGGCGGCCTTCACTATTCTCACTGCTGGAATGGTTCTGTATCAAAACCACGTTCTGAATCTGTCCTTGATCGAAGCCAAGCGGCAAGCTGATGCCACCATTGACAGCGCCAACGCCGCCAAGGGCGCTGCTGATACAGCTAGTGAATCCCTTAAAGCTTCCATTGCTTCCTTTAGGCAACAAGTTAGGCCATATGTTGTTAATGAGACTACTCGTATCAATGCCAGACCAACCGTAGGTCTTATTCTTGGTGTCGAAGCAGTCATTAGGAACACTGGCACTACTCCGGCACTTCAAATGCGCATCAAGCAAACGTTCGATTTTCAGCCCAAACTTCCCTGTATGTTTAGTTCTCTCGCAAAGATCGTGAAAGGTGACCCCGGAATCGAAGTTGGAGCCGGATTGCAAAGATCGACCGCAGTTTTTGGAGAACGCTCCCTTAAACGCGGCGGAGGTAGATGCTATCGAAAAAGGAAGCCTTTTTGTCTGCTACTCTGCCGTTTTTCAGTACGAAGACATTTTCAGGCAGAGCCATACAACCGAAGCGTGTGCATACTATCGCCCCCCTCGACCCGGAACTATAAGCGGGCAAGCAAGTTTGTTTCTCTACGCCTGCCCATCCCACAACACAGTTGATTAGAAATAGCGAGAATAGAACACCGGCCTGTCGGGTCCATCCTAGCAAATTCCATGTGAGTGTAGTGATTTGTTGCCCAAATAAGAGATGGGACCGGGCGTTCCATCGCAGGCCACCGTCGAAGTACAGGAGAAAGAGGGCAAGCTGTTGGTGACCACCGAACTTGCCGGTCTGCGGCCGGAAGACATCCAGGTCCCACCCAGGGCGCTACCAAAGCACTCGCTCCAGCGCCTCGCAGAAGAAGTATTCGCCCCACATCACGGATTCATCCACGCCCAGGCCTTTGTGCACATGGTACACGCCGCCTTTCAGAATGCCTTCCCACTTGGGGTCGATCTTGCCCAGGTGCTTCTCGCAAAGGGAGCGGAGAATCCGCACGGCGGTAGACCAATAGAGGTGGCCTTTCATCGAATCCGGAACCAGGCGGCAGAGGCGCAGCAAGCCCGCCGCGCAAATCGCCGCGGCCGAGGTATCCAGCAGCGTGCGATTCTCCATCGGGGCGTTGAAGTCCCATGGCGGAATTCCGTCGGCGGGAGAATGCGTGATGTAAAAATCCGCGCACGCCTGCGCGGTTTCCAGAAAGTGCGGGTCGCGGCTGTACTCGTAGACGGTGGTGAAACCGTAGAGCGCCCACGTCAGGCCGCGCGACCAGCAGGAGTCGCCGCGATAACCCTGATGCGTCGCCTGGCGCAGGAACTCCCCCGTGTCGGTATCGAAAATACCTTCGTGCGCCGTGGAGCCGTCACCGCGCACCAGCACGCGGCGCGTGGTCCGCGCGTGGCGCAGGGCGATGTCCCGCAACTTCCGGTCGCCGGTTTCGCGGGCGGCGTAGAGAATAATCGGCACGTTCATCATGGTGTCGATGAACACCGAATTATCCCCGACGTAGGATTTCAGATATCCGCCTTTTTCGTTGAATCGCGTAGCCAGGATGGATCCGGCATCCACGATCACGTCTTTCTTGGCGGGTTCGTGGCGCAGACGGTACCAGCGATAGTACGTCGACAAAAACAAAAAACCCAAATCGTGCGCGTCGCGATTTTTCTTGCGCGGCTCCAGCGGCGTGGTGTAGCGCACGGCGTTCTCGTACCAGTACTTGGCTTCGGCGGACTCCGGCTCGGCGTGTTTGGCGAAGATCCACATCATGCCGGGAAGGAAGCCGTCCGACCAGCGCGTCCAGATTTCTCCTTCATGCGCCCACACGCCGTCTTTGGTGTGCAGCGGGTACAGCATCGGATGTTTTTCGATCAGCCTGCGCACCTGCCGTTGCGCGAATTGGTAGGAGTGTGAGAACACCTCTCCGGTATCACTAGCGAGATGAATCATGTATTGCCTCCCATTATAGGCTGCTCTCTGTAGAGAGAATTTGGCGCGATCTGCTACGATCATAGAAAATGCCCGCAAAAATAACGGTTCGCGACAACGGCTCCCTCCGCATTGAAGGCGAGTTCACCATCCACGACATGAACGGCAATCCGTTCGACCTGGCCGGCCGCACCACCATCGGGTTGTGCCGCTGCGGACAATCGCAAAATAAACCGTTCTGCGACGGAATGCATAGCAAAACCGGCTTCCAGTCGGCCTGCCCCGCCCGCGCGTTGCCGCCACCCGCACCGAAACCGTAGCGTCCCTCCCCAGCCCGAGGCCTACGGAGAGATCCGATAGCCTCAGGGCGAGAAGATTCGTCATTTTCCGGAACCATTTTGGAAAGCGAGTCCCGAAGTGGGACTCGCTATTGTTCCAGGAGGTTTCTCAATGACGATTTGGCGTGCCGGAATTCTCATTTTGGCGCTTACCGCGCTAGTAGGGCCAGCGTCCGCCACTATCCAGTACAGCTATTGCACAAGTGGCTGCGCCAGCACTGGAGGAGACTATTCGAGTTGGCAGACGGCATCAGGATCGGCAGGCCTGACATTTTCCATGTCGCCCCTGACCTTTGCTCCGGCAGGCCTCAGCGGCGGAGTGTTCACCGATACCACGGGCGCAATCTTTACGGGATACAGCAACGCCACGACGACGAACTCGCTCACGCTGAACGGGACCGCGTTGGCGCAAACCACGAATGGCACGAATTCAGGAATCAACCTTGCTTTGCCCGCGAATACATACGCTGTGGCCTTCATGCTCGCGACGGTTTCCGGCTTCGGCAGCCAACAGATCGTATTGAACGGGCGCGACGTGTTCAGCACCAACTACAGCATTACCGTTCCCAACGCCACTTCGCCGCAGTTCTTCGGCATTTTGAGCGACACGCCGATCACGTCGATTTTCGTCGACAACTTAGGCAACCTGGACGGCCGGGTGCAAATCAACAGCTTCGAATTGGGCCAGGCCGCGCCCACGCCGGAAGGATCGAGCCTGGGGCTCATCGGAGGCGGCCTTGTCGTCATCGCCCTGATGCGGAGACGCCGCGGCCGGACTGCTGCCCGCTAACGCGGAACATCCGGCGCTTCATGCTAGGATTGAATTTCACTCCTCGCGGTACTTTCAATCCATTCGCATGTCCATTAGCAAGTCCGCCGCACCCACCAGGAAAGTCTTGGCCGTACTCGAAGATTTATTCTTCACCGTCAAGATCAACGAAGCCGCCAAGCGCGCGGGCCTGCCCGTCAGCTTCGTCAAGAGCGAAAAAGACGCGCTGGATGGTGCCGCCGAACAGCCCGCGGTCATCGTCATCGACCTGAACTGCACCTGCCTCGATCCGTTGCAACTCATCCGTTCCCTGAAAGCCGATCCGGCTCTCAGCAAGATCGGCCTGGTCGGCTACGTTTCGCACGTGCAAGGCGAATTGAAGCAGCAGGCGCAGGAAGCCGGCTGCAATATGGTGCTGGCCCGCTCGGCATTCTCACAAAACTTGGCGCGGATTCTGAAGCGCCATGCGGAAACAACTTAGTTGCGTTTGCGCAGGCGCTGGTAATCGGCCACGAGTTGGCGGGTGATCTTATCGGCGACGTCGGCGCTGGCTCCGCGGAATTTCGCGCCGTTGCTTTCTTGCGTGGTGGACCAGATGACGTCGCCGTCTTTGTTCACCAGGCGCACGGTGGCCAGGGCTTCATGCTTGCGCTCCCGCGTGCTCAGCGATTCGTGGTCGCCCACTCCCACGCTGAGGCGCCGGCTGCTCCGGTTGCTGACGGTGTTGCTGACCCCGCTCACGCGCGAACCCGTGCTCGAAGCCGAACTCTCCCCCTCGCCGGCCGACATGCGCACGCCTTCGGAAGAAGAGAAGGCATCCGTAAATACCAGGTCTTCAGCAGCGCCGCGCAGGAAGGCGTCGGCCCGCTCCGGGTTTTCGGTAATCACAAACAGTTTTGAGCCTTGCAGGCTGCTCATGATCAGATCGCGCATCTGCGCGGCCGTTTCGCCGCCGGTGAGGCGATCCACATAAACACGCTTCACACGGACGATTTGTTCGCTGAGATCGTCGGGAGCCTGTGCCAGCGCCAGCATCAAGAGGAGTGGGTGCATGGTTTACGTTTATCCTTTCCCGGCCTTGCGGGCTTCCGGGTCCTGATATTGCACCTTCAATCCGGTGCGCGCTTCCAGACCCGCCAGCACGGGCCGGATGCCGTTTTTTTCGACGCGGAACACCACCGCTTGCTGCTTGCCGTCCTCATCGGCATAGCCGACCGTCAGGAAATGCTTGCGCGACTTGGAGAGCACGAATACCGGCGAAATCACCACCGCCATCAGCAGCCGCCGGTCCACTTTCTGGCCGTACTCGAGCAGGTTGATGCGCTGGTAGGGCACCCTCACCTGCGAGCCCTTGGCGTAAAACGCGAAGTATTCCTGATCCGCGGTCTCCACTGATCCCGCCGCTCCGCTGGGCATGGCGGACACGGTTCCACCGACGTATTCGGCCCGGCTCTGGGCCAGGAGCAGGCTTTGCGCGAGGAGCAGTAACAGAGCAAGCAGGTGCACACAGACTAGTCGCTGCGGCTGGCGGGATTTCTCAGCCTAAACTGGAGTTTATGATGCCAACCGCGCTGCCGGAGCCATGGATGAGGGGAGCTCTGCCCGGCGTCAACCACTTCGTGGCGCCCCTGCTCTATTCCTTCCAGATGGCGCGCGAAGACCTCGCCAAATACACCGAAGGCCTGACCACCGAACAGATCTGGGCCACGCCCCACGGCTTCGGCTCCGTCGGCTTCCACCTGCGGCACATCGCGGGCTCGACCGATCGTTTAATGACTTACGTCCAAGGCGGACAACTCTCCGACGCGCAGATGGCCGTGCTCAAAGCCGAGAAGGAACCCGGCGCCACGCGCGAAATGCTGCTGGCCGGACTCAACACCGCATTCGAAAAAGCCGAGGCGATCACGCGCGCCCTCGATCCCGCCCATCTCACCGACCCGCGCGGCGTGGGCCGCAAACAGCTCCCGGCGACGGTCATCGGACTCCTGGTTCACATCGCCGAACACACCCAGCGCCACGTCGGCCAGGCCATCAGCGCGGCGAAGCTCGCGCGGCTATCCAACTAACGGTACGCCGCCCAATCCTAAATGCCGGTCCGTGGACCAGCACACCGGGGACCTGCGGGCCTGCAGGATCGCCAGACCATGGGCGTCGGCAAGCGTGAGTTTCTGGCCCGGGTATTTCTTAACGATGCGGCTGGCGCGTTCGAGTCCGGCGGAATCGAATGCTTCAATCGTGAGCGCCGGCAAGGCCTCCACGAACGCGAGAAACTGCACGGCCCGGTATTGGTCGTAACGGCGCAAGAACCAGCCGTGCCCTTCGGCAATCACCAGCGCCGAAGTCACCAGCGGCGGAGGGTTCGCGAATAACCTGCGATACAGCGCGTGAAAACTGTCGGACTTATCCAGAAACGCGATGAAGCCCGAGGTGTCGACGTAGCACTCAGTCTTTCGCGCCATAAACGATGTCGTCGATCGACTGGCTGGAGCGGGAATCGCCGGATTCGACGAAGCCCGCGTAGCGCATCCAGGCTCCATCGCCCCTGGGCGGGAGCATCTCGCGCAGCGCCCGGCGCACGTACTCCGCGACGGAAATACCTAGAACGCGCGCTTCCTTTTTTGCCTGGGCATACTCTTTCTCGTCCAGACTCACCTGCGTGCGAATCATGTTATCACTGGATACTCATTATGATAACACTCGGACGGGACTCAGTATCTGTGTCGATCCGCGTTCATCGGCGGCGAGATTAGAAAATAGCCCCCCCCCAGATAATGGCACGGATAAACGCAGATGGACGCCGATAGTTCCGATACCAGCCCGCGATCCTAGACACTGCCTCCGAACACCATGCGCCTTAGCTCGTTACCGAGGCGTTCAATTTCGGCGGGATCGGTGGCTTGACGAAGGCTTTCGGTTAGCGCGTGGAACTCCCGTTCCCGGCGCTTGCGTGCTTCCATCCCTTCCTCGACCAGTTCCACCAGGACACGGTTCGCACTAAGCCGGCGGCTCCTGGCCGTGGAACGAACCTGCTTAGCGACCTTCGCAGGCAAGGTCACGCTCTGCCGCACGGCCTTTTCACTCACGCTCATAGCACCATTATGCACCAGAATGGTGTATCGCGATTAGATACTGGCGCTCCGCGATTTCGCGCTATCCTGAAAGTTACCCATGCAGCAAGAAGTAGTTGAGGCCGAAGGCCACCTGATCGATTCGCACCTGATGGAGCGCATCTTCGACACGGTGGTGGAATACAACGGCCGCTTTGAAGTCGAGCAGTTCGAGATCGGCCGCACCAACGCCGACAACTCCCGGCTGCGCCTGAAAATCGAGGCCGGGAACGCCGCCGACATGGAGCAGATCCTGGGCCAGCTTCTGGACCTGGGCTGCACGCCGACCGACTCGGGCCAGGCCGAACTCGCCACCGTCGACAAGGACTGCTGCGCGCCGGAAGACTTTTACTCCACCACCAATCACAAGACACTGGTGCGCCGGAACGGCGAATGGCTCGAAGTGGAGAGCCAGCGTATGGACGCCATGATCGTGGTCCGCGGCAAGCGCGCGGCGTGCAGGCGACTCCGTGATCTCAAGACGGGCGATCAGGTGGTCGTCGGCATGCGCGGCATCCGCGTGGTGCCCGAATCCAAGGAACGCGACCGCACCGCTTTCGCGTTCATGAGCAACGGCATTTCCTCCGAACGCCAGGTGGAGACCGCCATCCGCCAGACTGCCGTCCTGATGCGCCAGTGCCGCGAGCACAGCCAGAAAATTGTTGTGGTGGGCGGACCCGTGATCGTGCACACCGGCGGCGCACAGGGGCTTTCCAAGCTGATTCAGCGCGGCTGGGTGCAGGCGCTGCTCGCGGGAAATGCGCTGGGAGTACACGACATCGAAGCGTCCCTGCTCGGCACCTCGCTCGGCGTGCGTCAAAGCGACGGGCGGCTGGAAGAGCACGGCCATCGCAATCACATGCGGGCCATCAACGCGATTTACCACGCGGGCGGTATCGCCAAGGCGGTCGAGGCGGGGCGTCTCAAGAGCGGCGTCATGTACGAATGCGTCAAGGCCGGAGTCCCTTTCGTGCTGGCCGGCAGCCTGCGCGACGATGGCCCCTTGCCGGACACCATCACCGACATGAACCAAGCCCAGGACGCCTACGCCGAACAGTTGAAGGGCGCGGGCCTGGTGCTGTGCCTGGGCTCGATGCTGCATTCGATCGCGACCGGGAACATGCTGCCGAGCTGGGTGAAAATCGTGTGCGTGGATATCAATCCCGCCGTCGCGACGAAGGTCAGCGACCGCGGCACCGGCCAGGCGGTCGGCGTGGTCACCGACGTCGGCCTGTTCCTGGACCTGCTCGCGCGCAATCTGGAAACCTCCGCATGAAACGGCAATATAGCGATGAACACGCCACCGCCGGGGTGACAGCTCCGCTTCCGGAAATCGAAGTCTGGCCGAATCAATACGGCACCGGCTATGAGATCGAAATCGAGATGCCGGAGTTCACCTCCATCTGCCCCAAGACCGGCCTGCCCGATCACGGGATACTCATCCTGCGTTACATTCCCGGCAAGCTATGTCTGGAATTGAAGTCGCTCAAGATGTATACGCTGGCCTACCGCAATCTCGGCATTTTTCAGGAGAACGTAGTGAACCGCATGCTGGCCGACATCGTGAAGTACGCCCAGCCCATCCAGGCAACCCTCATCGGCGACTTCATGCCGCGCGGCGGCGTGCACACCAAGGTGACGGCGAGCTATTCGCGCAAGCGCAAGCGCATATAATGCTTGCATGCGGTGGATGATCGGTATCCTCGTCGCGGCCGGAACGCTGCACGCGCAGCAAATCATGCCGGTGGGCATCGTGCGTGGAAGCGTGATTTCCGCCGCCGGCGGCAGCCTTTCCGTGCGCCGGGCCGATGGCGCGGTTTACGACTGCTCCTACGACCGCCTCACTCTGTTCCAGCGCAATCATTGGCCGATCCGTTCCTCCGATCTGAGCGGCGGCGAACCGGTGGAAATCCTGGCCGACCGTAAGACCGCTGTGCCGTGTTACGTGCGCATGCTGTCGATCGTGTACGTAATACCCGCCCCGCGCCGTGCGCCCAAACGGGAGACGTGGGTTCCTCACGGATACCTTTTCTACTCCGGCCTGGTGGTCGCCAGCGACGGCTCGCTGTTTACGATCAAGACCAGCGACGGGCCGCGAACACTTCGCCTTCGCGCGGACACGCATTACACCGACGCCACCGAGGCGCTCATCAACAAGCACGTGTTCGTGCGCGCCGGGCGCGACCAGTTGGGGAAACTCGAGGCCTATCAGGTGATGTGGGGCGGGATTCTGACCGTGCCCTGAGAGCCTACTTGAGGAATCTGGCGAACCGCGCACGCAGCAACTCAGCTGTCTTTACATCCGGTGCGACCACCAGCACCGTGTCGTCGCCGGCAATCGTGCCGGTAACCTCCGGCCAATCGGCCCGATCGAGCGCCGCCGCAAGTGCGTTCGCATTGGCGGGAGGCGTCTTCAACACCAGCAGATTCCGCGCCTGCCTTACGTCGAGGAGAATTTCACGCGCCAGCGCGGCCACGTCCGGCCCGGGCGCGGGCGTTTCCGCACTCACCTGCGCGTAGCCCGCCGGCGTTTTCACCAGACCGAGTTCGCGGATGTCGCGCGACAAGGTGACCTGCGTCGCGGGAATACTGAGCCCGCGCAGTGCACGCGCCAGTTCATCCTGGGTGTGCAGACTCCGCCCGCGGATCAGCTTGAGGATCTGGCTCTGGCGATAGTTCTTATTCATTTACGTAACTGCCGCAAGCGCGACTCGGCGTCAGCCAACGCGGCGGCAACGTGCTTTGGTCCCGTGCCGCCCTTGATCTCGCGCGTCTTCATTCCTTCGCTGGGATTCAGTACATCTGCGCATTCCGGCGTGAATTCCGGAGCAAACGCTTTGAGTGATTCCGCATTCCAGTCTGAAGGCTTCTTGCCCGTGCGCACGCTCTCCAGCACCAGCCGGCCCGCGATCTTGTGCGCCTGATGGAACGGAGTCCCGCTACGCGCCAGCGCTTCAGCCAGATCCGTCGCCACCACCCAGCTTTCTTCTGCTGCCTGGGCCGGGCGCGCGGGATTCAGCTTCGCCGTCTCCACCACCTGCCGCGCCATTTCGAGCGACCCGCACAGTTGATCCGCCGCGTCAAACAGAGGCTCTTTGTCTTCCTGCATGTCGCGGTTGTAGGTCATGGGCAAACCCTTCATGGTCATGAACAGCGAACTAAGATCGCCGAACACGCGCCCGAACTTGCCACGGATCAGTTCGAGCGAATCCGGATTCTTCTTCTGCGGCATCAGGCTCGATCCGCTGGTCACGCCGTCGCCCAACTCCAGCCACCCGAATTCTTCGCTCGAATACAGAATCCAGTCCTCGGCCAGGCGGCTCAGGTGCAGCATCGCCGTCGACGCCGCATACAGAAAATCGAGCGCGAAGTCGCGGTCGCCGGAAACATCCATGCTGTTGCCGGTTATGCCCGAGAATTCCAAGTCGCGCGCAAGGGCTTCGCGATCAAACGGAAATCCGCTGCCCGCGAGCGCTCCGCTGCCCAACGGCATCACATTTACACGAGTCCGCGCCTGTGTCAGGCGCTCGTAATCGCGAGCGAACATCTCGAAATAGGCGAGCAGATAATGCGCCCACAACACCGGCTGCGCGCGCCGCAAATGCGTATAGCCCGGCACCACCGCCGCCGGATCGCGCTGGGCGCACGCTAGCAGAGCTTCCATTAACGCACTCATGAGTCCAAGCGCGTTGTCGACCTCACCGCGCAGCCACAGGCGGATATCCACGGACACTTGCTCATTACGGCTACGCCCCGTGTGGATCTTCTCCGCCAGCGTCCCGACTTTGTCACCCAGCTTGCGGATGACCAGCGTGTGCACGTCTTCGTCGCCCGCGCCCTCAAAGAACCCGGGCGTCCGCGCCTCGGCATCCAACTGATCGAAGGCAGTGACCAACTGCCCGCGCTCGGCAGCAGTCAGGATGCCGACACGCTCCAGGGCCCGCGCGAATGCCTGCGAGCCGCGGATGTCGGCGTGAATCAAACGCTTGTCGAAGTGGAGCGACCCGGAGAAGCGCTCGAATACCTCGGAGGGCCCTTCTTCAAACCGTCCACCCCACAGTTTCATTTCCGCTTCGCCTTCTTGGCGCTCATAAGCGACGCCCGCACCTGCATCGGCAGGCCGATCAGGTTGATGAAGCCGCGCGCGTCGCGTTGATCGTATTCTGCCCCCATCGTGAAGCTCGCGATATCGAGCGAGTAGAGCGAATTGGGCGATGTGCGGCTGACGGGCTGGAATCCACCCTTGTACAAGCGCAGCGTGACTTCCCCGGTGTTGGCCTCGGTGGCCTTGGTGAAGAACGCGTCGAGCGACTCGCGCAACGGCGTGAACCACAGCCCGCCGTAAACCAGATCGGCGTAGTCGAGAGCCAATTGCTGTTTGTAGTGAGCCAGGCTCCGGTCCAGCGTAAGGCCTTCGATTTCGCGATGCGCGGCCATGATCAGCGTGCCGCCCGGCGTCTCATAGCAGCCGCGCGACTTCATGCCGACATAGCGGTTTTCCACCAGATCCACGCGTCCCACGCCGTGCTTGCCGCCGATCTTGTTCAGCTCTTCGAGCAGCGCCACGGCCGGCATCTTCTTGCCGTTGACCGATACCGGCGTCCCGGCGACGAAACCGATCGTCACGTCCTCGGGCTTGTTGGGCGCGTCCTGCACGCTGCGCGTCAGCATCCAGATTTCTTCCGGCGCGGCGTTCTTGGGATCTTCCAGCGCGCCGCCTTCATGCGAAATGTGCCAGATGTTGCGATCGCGGCTGTAAATCTTCTTGGTAGTCTGCGAAATCGGCACCTTGTGCTGGGCCGCGTACTCGATGGCGTCCTCGCGGGAAACGATGTCCCACTCGCGCCACGGCGCGATGACCGGCAGATGCGGAGCCAGCGCTTTATAGGTCAGCTCGAAACGGACCTGATCGTTACCCTTGCCCGTGCAGCCGTGCGCCAGCGCGTCGCATCCGGTTTCAAGCGCGACTTCCACCTGCTTCTTGGCGAGCAAAGGCCGCGCGATCGATGTGCCGAGCAGATACTTGTGCTCGTATTCGGCGCCGGCGCGCACCATGGGCCACACGTAATCCGTCAGAAATTCCTCGCGCATATCCGCCACATAGACTTCGGAAGCGCCGGTCTTGAAGGCCTTTTTTTCCAGGCCCTTCAGTTCCCCGCCTCCCTGGCCGATATCGCCGCACACCGCGACTACTTCGCAGCCGTAGTTTTCCTTCAACCACGGAATGATGATGGACGTATCCAGACCGCCGGAGTAGGCGAGAGCTACCTTCTTGGGTTTGTTCATAGAGCTTGCGATATCGTTTGCGATCTAGCCGAGCAGCATCACCAGCAGCGCCTTTTGCGCGTGCAAGCGGTTCTCCGCCTGATCGAATACGGCCGCGCGCGGCGACTCCATCATGGCGTCGTCCACTTCCTGGCCCCGCTTGGCGGGCAGGCAGTGCATGAAGATGGCGTCGGGTTTGGCTTGCGCAAACAGCGCCGCATTGACTTGGTAGGGAGCGAACGCCCGCTGGCGCTCCGAGGATTCGGCCTCCTGCCCCATGCTGGTCCACACGTCGGTATACACGGCATCGGCGCCTTCCAGCGCTTCAGCGGTACTGTTGGTCACCGTGACGGTTCCCAATTGCGCGGCTTGCGCGGCGATTCCGGCGTTCGGTTCATATCCGTTGGGAGTCGCTACCGCGACGTGCATGCCGAGCCGGGTGGCTGTCAGCATGAGCGAGTGCGCGACGTTATTTCCGTCGCCAACGTAGGCGACTTTGCGGCCTTCCAGGTGGCCGAAATGTTCGCGCAACGTCTGCACATCGGCCAGGGCCTGGCAAGGATGATACAGATCGCTCAGAGCGTTGATCACCGGGACGCTGGACCACTGCGCCAACTGGTCGATGGTTTCCTGCGAAAAAACACGCGCGACGATGCACTGCGTCCAACGCTCCAGATTCCGCGCGACGTCCTTGACCGGCTCGCGCTCACCGATGAGCCCCGCGTGACTTACCGAATCCCCGCCCAGTTGCTTGATGGCCAGCTCAAACGTCAGCCGCGTGCGCAAGGAGGGCTTTTCGAACAGCAGGCTGAGGTAGCGGCCGGAGAGCGCTTTCGTGAACCGTGAGGGCGTGCGCTTGATTTGCCCGGCCAAGTCCAGGACGTGCTGCAGCGCCTCGACCGGGAGATCCAGGTCCGAGGTGAGGTTTTGCGCGAGCGGTTTTGCGATCTTGCGAATCGGCGCGGCCACGGCTTCCTCCTGGACTGAATGTTTATTCAACAGAATGAATAATAATACATTCGCCGGGAGAATACAAGCCACCTGCCGCGACAGTCAGCGACAGTCAGCTCCCACGGGACCAGAGCACCTATGCTAAAATCCGTTCGAACTATCGTCATCGCGATGGTTGATTCAGGAGGACACCGATTATGGGTTCGACCAGACGCTCCATTTTGGCAGCGGGTGCAGCGGCCGCGGCAGCGGCCGCCGTGCCGCAAGTATTTGCTCAGAGCAAAGGAGGCCCGGGCAAGTTTTACGAAAAAGGCTCCGTGCGCATCCATTATGACGATACCGGGTCCGGTTTCCCGCTGCTGCTGCTTCCCGGCGGGGGATTGAACTCGACCATAGGCTTCTTCACCGGCAACGCGCCCTTCAACGCCATTGAAGAGTTCAAGGGAGAGTATCGCTGCATCACGGCGGACCTGCGCAACGCCCCCAGCGGCCAGTCCACCGGCCCTGTCGAAGTCGACCGGCCGTGGGATTCTTACGCCGACGATCATCTCGGTTTGATGGATCACCTGGGCATCGACAAGTTCATGGCGATGGGTTTCTGCATTGGCGGCCCCTTCATCTGGACTCTGTTGAAGCGCGCTCCCAATCGTGTTGTCGCGGCCGTGCCGGCGCAGCCCGTGGGATGGCGTCCGGAGATGCGCGAACCCGCGCACCCGGGCAGATTTTGGAAGACCTGGCCTCCAGCGATTACCGCCAAGCGGCCCGAGATCAAGCTGGCGGTGGCCGACAAGTTTGCGACCAACATGTTCGAAGGCAACCCTGACTTCGTGTTCAGCGTGACGCGGGATTTCGTGCGTGGTTGCCAGACTCCGGTCCTGGTCATGCCGGACGATGCCCCGTCGCATCCCTACGCCGTGGCCATGGAGTGCGCCATGCTCGCGCCAAAAGCCGAAGTGAGCATTTACCCCTGGAAAGAGCCCAAAGAGCGCATTCCCCTGGCGGTGCGCCAAATCCGTTCTTTCCTGAAAGCGCACCGGCCCGCTTAGACGGTGGTGTCATACGACAGGGCCGGCGGCGGAACGCTTCCGATAATGAGTTAATAACGAACGGACGGGACGAAAGGAGCTTCCGGTTCGGCCATCCGTCAGCTACTTGTGCGGATCGCCGGGCTCTACGCCAAGCCCCGAAGTTGCCGCGTTTCGTCTTGGCGAATCACTCAACAGCAGCGGCACAGCCATACAAAGAGGCCGCTGCCGTATTGAGCATGAATCGGTGCTGATTCCGCCGGCAAATAACGAAAAATCTCACATAACCGTCTTATCGGAAACATGTTGGCCGGATAGTGTCCGGATGGTCGGCCATCCGTCAGTTACTTTTTTGAAAGATTCCGGTTACGTCATCCAGGCACAACATTGTCACGGCAGCATCTTGCTCGGACCGGCATCCTGCCCGGACCTGCAGGCTAGACCCCAGCGCCAGCCTCTGCTAGTTTGGTTTGGATTGAGGGAGGAACGATGCGCAAGCTAGCGATGATCCTGTGCGTGATGAGTGTATCTCTTCCGGCGCAGTGGCTGAAATACCCCACTGCGGGGATCCCCCGCTTGCCGGACGGCAAGCCGAACCTCACCGCGCCCGCGCCCCGTGCTGCCGATGGCAAACCGGATCTCTCGGGAATCTGGGGCGTGCCTTGCCCGGTGGTTACCAATGCATTTGGCGGATTGAATGGTAAGCCCAATGTGTATTGCGCTACCGAGATCGCCATCCCGCCGGAGTTTGGCAACATCGGCCGGTCCCTCAAGGATGGTCTGCCCTACCAGCCCTGGGCGGCCGAGCTGGTGAAAAAGACCAGGGCGGCCAATCGTCCCAACGATCCGATGACCCACTGTCTGCCCCCGGGGATTGTGCGGCTGACCGTGTTTCCACTGTTCCGCAAGATGATCCAGGCTCCCGGCCTGCTGGTGACGCTGAACGAGCAGAACGCCAGCTACCGCCAGATTTTCACCGACGGGCGGCCTCTGCCGGCCGATCCGAACGCGTCCTGGAACGGCTACTCTTCCGGGAAATGGGAAGGCGACACTCTGGTCGTCGAGACCACCGGCTTCCGCGACGGGCTGTGGCTCGACACCGGGGGCAGTCCTCTTACGGATGCCGCCCGCGTCACGGAAAAATTCCGGCGCGTGAACTTCGGGACGCTGGAGATCGAGATCACAGTCGACGATCCGAAGGCCTACACGAAGCCGTGGACTGTCAAGGTTACACAGATATTCGCGCCCGATACGGAGCTGCTGGATTACATTTGCCTGGAAAACGAGAAGGACGTTCAACACCTGGTCGTTCCGTAAGCGAAGTTCCGTAACTGGTGGTCAAGTAATCCGCACCAGCTTCAGCGCCGCCGTGTGGCCGCTGACAATGGTGACCGCGCTGCGCGGAACTTTGTAGTGCCCCGCGAGAAACGCGCACAGCGCTACGTTGGCCTTGCCCTTCTCCGGCGGAGCGGCGATCTTCACTTTGAGCGTCCCGTCAGACATCTCACCGGCGATCTCCGTCTTCGCGCTGCGCGGGATCACCTTGACCCGGATGGTCATTTCGCGGGGGCTGGAGCCGCTGCTTCGGAAAGCTCGGCCACGGCGCCATCCACGTCTTCCAGGCGGATGCGGATTGCCTTGCGGCTGTTGACGGTGGTCTCCGGCACATTGAAGCGGGCCGCGGCCATGCGGTCCAGCGTCTGGTGCGGCGCGATGCGGTCCTGCAGACTGTATACGTCGTTGTACTTGGGGCCCAGCAATTTCTCGTAGCGGAACATATTCTCCACATCCGGCTTGGAGATCACCAGGCCATCGACGGGATCGCCGCTCGCCGGCTCCAGCCGCAGGGCGACGGAACCGCCCACAAACGGAACGTTCGACGGATTCGTAGCCCGGAAGTCCACCACCACCAGCGCCGCCGCGCTATCGGGAAGCGCCAGCACGCGCACCTTGAGAATCCGGCCTTCCAGACGGAGGTGCGCCCCCTCCGTGGTCTTGAACATAGTGAAGAGCAATCCGCCGACGATGGCGAGTCCGGCCAGGAGGAAAATCCAGAAAGTCTTGCTCACGGCGGTCAGTCACCCAGCAGCCGGCTATACGGCTTCCCATTGGTCACGTGATCGCATACGGCCTTGAGGCCGGCGGTGAGAGGAATCGCCAGCACCAGTCCAATCGCGCCCCACAGCATGCCCCAAAACATCAACGCGACCGTAACCGCCAGAGGATTCAAATGCACCCGCGCTCCCACAAATTTGGGATAGAGCAGGTTGAGCGCCAGCAGATGCAGGATCGCAACGCTCATCGCCAGAAACAGGTAGATCGCCGGATCCTTGGTGGCCGGCAAAGCCGCGACCAGTGGCGGCGCCAGCGCCAGCGGCAGCCCAATATAGGGAACCAGACTCAGGAACCCGCTCACGGGCGCGACCACGATCCAATACGGCAATTTGACGGAAGCAAACAGCAGCCCGCTCGCGACGGTGAGCAAAATCCCCAGCAGGAAATTTCCAATCACGTAGGCGCGCACCATGTCGCCCAGGCCATGCCAGGCAGCCGCCGCCTCATCGCGATGCTCGCCCTGAAACAGCATCAGATACCGGTTACGCAAGTGATCCCGCCAGCTCAGCAGAAAATACACCAGGAAAGGCACGAAGGAGGTCATCAGTAGCGCGCTGTAATATTCCGCCAGGTAGGAGTACACGTAGGAAAACAGCGGCGTGGGTTCCTGTTGGATGCGAACCTCTTGCACGGTGGGCGGCGGCGGGTGCGGTTCGGCTTTCTTTCTTTTCCCGCGGGCGTCAGCCGGAGCCGGCGCCGGATCGGCCGTGACTCCGTTCTGTGGCTGGAGACGCTTCGGCACCAGGCTGGCGTAAACTCCGTTCTCGAACTTTTCCATGCGCGCCGCCACCGAATCCACCATCTCATTGATGCGCGTGCCATAGGCCGGCAGATCGTCGGCGATGTCCAACCCTTGCAGATAAATTCCCACGCCCGCCAGGTACAGGCAGATCAGGCCCATGCTGCAAACCACGAAGCTGGCCAGTGCACGCGGCATGCGCAGCTTCATGAAAAACAGCACCAGGGGATCCAGCAGGAACGCGATCATCGAGGCGATGATGACCGTGATAAAGAAGACGCGTCCGAAATACAGCAGAGCGATGGCCGCTCCGGCCGCGAGGATGCCGACGCCGAGCTGTAGGGATTTTTGCGTCGAGGATGTATTCTGGACCACCACGCTCCGCCCCCCCTGCGATTAGGATATCGTCATCTATCACTATAATTTGTATAGACCGTGAAATACCAGCGAAATACAGAGAGCCCCAAAATGAAAAACGAAAGGATTTTGGCGCTGGACCTGGGAAGGAAGCGCATCGGGTTGGCGCTCAGCGACCCCTTGGGCATTTCCGCCCAGGGCCTGGAGACCCTCCAGCGCACCACCATCCGCGAGGACATCGCGGCCATCGAGACGCTGGCGCGGGAGCACCAGGTGAAACTGATCCTGCTGGGCCATCCTCTCAACATGAAAGGCGACGAAGGCCGCCAGGCGGTCTATACCCGGGAATTTGCGGACAAGCTCCGCGAACGCACCGGCCTCGCCGTGCGCTTCTGGGATGAACGGCTGACCAGCAAGGAAGCCGAACGAGTACTCAAACAGAGCGGCATCAGCATCGCAAAGCGCGCGCAAGCGGTGGACCGGATGGCGGCGGTGATTCTGCTGGCCAGCTTCCTGGATTCAGGAGCGACGGCCGCGTGAAGCGACTCCTTGCGCTGGTCCTGCTGCTCGGCGCCTTTCTCGCCTGGGCGCTGCTCACGCCGTTCCAAGGCTTCCCGGCGGACACCTTCGTGGAGATTCCGCGCGGCACCGGCACTGCGGGGATCGCGCAAGAGTTGGCCCGCCAGGGAGTGATCCGCTACCCCTGGCAATTCTGGCTGGCTCGCCTGACACGGCCCGGCGCTAAATTGCAAGCCGGGGAATATCGCTTTTCAAAGGCGGCGAATGCGCGCGAAGTCTTCGGCCGCATCGCGCGCGGCGACATCTACTTCTTCGAATTCACGGTGCCGGAAGGCAGCAATATCTTCGACATCGCCAAGTCGCTCGAAGCGCAAGCCGTGATGAAGCAGGACGATTTCCTGCGCGCGGCGGAGGACCCCGCGCTCATCCGCGACCTGGCTCCGCGGTCGAAAACACTGGAGGGCTTCCTGTTCCCTTCCACCTACCGGCTGACGCATACGACCACGGCAGCGGATCTTTGCAAAATGATGACCAGCGAGTTCCGCCGGCAATGGGCCAAACTCAGCGCCGGTCAAGGTGCCGGCCAGAGCGCCGGACCCGGCGCAGCCGACCTCCGGCGCACCGTCACGCTGGCCTCGCTGGTCGAAAAAGAAACTGCCGCGCCGGAGGAGCGCCCGCTGATCGCCAGCGTCTTCGTCAACCGCCTCCACATCAACATGAAGCTGGATTGCGACCCCACCACGATCTACGCCGCCTTGCTCGACAACCGCTATCGCGGCGTCATCCACCAGTCGGACCTGGTCAATACCAACCCCTACAACACATATCGGAATGCCGGACTGCCGCCGGGGCCCATCGCCAATCCCGGGGCACGGGCGTTGGCCGCGGCGCTCCATCCCGCCGAGACCAAGTACCTGTATTTCGTCGCCAAGCCGGCGGGCGGCGCGCACCAGTTTTCGGCCAGCATCGCCGAGCACGAAAAGGCCGTGATCGCTTACCGTCAGGCGCAGAATAGAACCAACCGCCATGCCGCGCCCCATGCCACCCAAAGGAAAATCCGCTGAACTCGCGCGCTGGTTGGCCGAGCACCACCCCGCCCGCATTGGGGAAGCGGAGTTCGCCGCACTGGCGCGGGTGCTCGCGCCCATCTCGGAAAGCTACTTGCGCAAGTTGGTGAGGGAGTGCGGGGTACCACTGGCTCCCATGGTCGCGGGCGTGCGCCAAGGCAACTGGGAGGAGCTCACGGAGAGCCTGCGCTCCCTCTTGGACGAGTATGCGCGAGGCGACGCGTCACGCCGGGCTTCCGTCCGCAAACTCGTGATTACGGCCAAGGACCACGCCCGCCTGGCGGCACGCAACCCCGCGCGGCGCGCCGAAAAAGACGAAGTGATTCTGTGGCTTACCACGTGGCTGGAGAATCCGCCCCTATTTCCAGCGTGGGTAGAAATACGACGTAGTTTATTGCGGGGCCTATTGCACCTATAGCGGCGTCCGTTTATACTTCCATTTTGATGTCAGAGGCCATGATCTCCGCAACCCAGACCGAGGGCGCCCCGTCACCAGCCAGTCTGCTGCTGGAGGAAATCGATCCCCTCGCGCCGCAGCGCGAAGCCGCCATGTTTTACGGCCTCTTCCTGCGCGGACATTCCCCGGACACGCTGCGTCGCGACATCGACGTCCCTCGCAAGCTGCTGGACAAGCTTCTGAAGCGGCATCGCAATGAACTGGCCGTGCAGGCCAGGCTTCAGCGCGCCTATTACTTCCGCAAGCAGGTGCTGGCGATTTTCGAAGAGCTGGTCACGCGCGAGCGCATCAAAGAGCGCGTGCATTAGTGAAGAAACCCGGAAACCCGGGACAGTACACTCAAACACAATTTTGGGGCGGAAACACTTCATTGCTGCCAATGGGCAACGGTGTGACGGAGACGCGGAACTACCACTCGCGGCCGCAGCCCACGCGGATCGCGCCCTTCCGTGCGGTGTCCAAGTCTGAGGAGAAGATGGCGTCTCGTCCGTCCCCGCGCGGCGGTCGCGGCGCCGGTCCTGATTTATATCCGTTCCGGAAAATGCAAATGGACTTTCGACAGTGCCTGATCCAGGATCTTCGCGGCCTCGGCCTCACTCCAGCCGCGCGAGGTGGATAGCTCCGTGATCAGCATGTGGCGGGCGCGATCCAGCATCTTTTTCTCGCGGAAGGACAGGGGCTTTTCCGCCTGCAACACCAGCAGACTCTTCAGGACTTCAGCGATCTCCAGAAGATCGCCCTTCTGCATCTTTTCGGAGTTTTCCTTGAAGCGGTCTTTCCAGTCCTGGTGGCGCTTGCGCCGGTTCTCGCCGAGGAAGTCGATCACGCGGGCCAGTTGGCCGTTCTTGGTTACCTTGCGCAATCCGACATGACCGGCATGCGAAAACGGAACCATCACGGTCAGGCTGTTGGCGGAAAACCGCAAAAAATAGTAACGCTCCATCTGGCCGGCGAAGGCACGGCTGGTGATGTTCTCGACCGTTGCGACCCCATAGTTGGGGTAAACCACCTTCTCGCCGACCTGTAAAGTCATGCTTGGACCTTATAAGAGAAGCACCAACTACACGAGAACAGCATCTTAAGCTGAACTGATATTTCTGTCAATGACCGTATTCCGGATCGGGTACTCCCAGATCGAGTACCATGATAAATATTCCGATGGAATCCGCGAACCTGGATCTAAGCAAAATCGACCTCAAAAAGACTGTCCACCTGCCGGAAACGGCCTTTCCGATGAAGGCCAATCTGGCCCAGTTGGAGCCTAAGTTGTTGGAACACTGGGACAAAACTGGAATCTACGACCGCATCCGGGGAGCGCGGGCTGGCCGGCCAACCTACATCCTGCACGACGGACCGCCTTACGCCAATGGCAATATCCACTTGGGCCACGCCTTCAATAAATTGTTGAAAGATTTTATCGTGAAGCTCAAGACCATGGAGGGCTACGACTCCCCCTACGTCCCCGGCTGGGATTGCCACGGCCTGCCCATTGAGATCAAGGTCGACGGCCAGTTGGGCAGCAAAAAGGCCCAGATGACGGCCGCTCAGATCCGCGCGGCGTGCCGGAAATACGCTGAAAAATATGTTGATTTGCAGCGCCGCGACTTCATCCGCCTGGGTGTTTTCGGCCGCTGGCAGGACCCCTATCTCACCATGAGCGCCCAGTACGAGGCCGTCATCGCGGGCGCCTTTGTCGATTTCCTGGACTTTGGTTACGTCTATAAAGGGCTGAAACCAGTGAACTGGTGCATTCATGACCGCACCGCGCTGGCAGAGGCCGAGGTCGAGTACGAGAACCATGCGAGCCCGTCGATTTGGGTTCGTTTCGCAATGCAGACTGACCCGGCGGCGATCGATCCGGCCTTGGTGGGAAAGAAAGTCTGGGGCCTGATCTGGACGACGACTCCCTGGACCATCCCGGCCAACCTGGGCATCTGCTACCATCCCCGCTACATTTACGAGGCGGTGGAAGTGGCCGGAGTCAACGCGGCCTTGGTCAACGCGGCCGGAGACGTCTACATCGTCGCGCGCGACTTGCGGGATGCCACGGCGGAAGCCTGCGGCTGGGAAGCGCCGCGGGTGATCGCTTCGTTCGAGGGCTCCAAGCTGGCGGGAACCCGCTACCGGCACCCGTTCCTGGAGCGCGACTCGATCGGCATGCTGGGCGAGCACGTCACGCTCGAGCAGGGAACCGGAGCGGTGCATACGGCCCCCGGGCACGGCCAGGAAGACTACGTCATCGGCGTGGAGCACGGACTGCCGGTGTATTGCCCCGTGGACGGAGCGGGACGTTTTTTTGCCGCCGAAGGCGCGGCCGGAACGCTGCCCGAAGAACTGCTCGGCAAGTCGGTGTGGGAAGGCAACGCCGTGGTTATCGAGATCCTCAAGAAAAACGGCGCGCTGGCGGCGATGCGCAACATCGAGCACAGCTATCCACATTGCTGGCGCTGCCACCACCCCACGATCTTCCGCGCCACCGACCAATGGTTCATCGGGATGGATCGAAATGGCCTGCGTCAGAAAGCCCTCGCGGCCATCAAAAAGGTGAAGTGGAATCCTTCCTGGGGCGAGGAGCGCATCGGCAACATGATCGCCACGCGTCCGGATTGGTGCATTTCGCGCCAACGGGCCTGGGGCGTGCCGATCACTGTGTTTTATTGCGAATCCTGCCAGGAGCCGCTCACCGAGCGCAAGATTCTAGACCGCGTGGTGGATCTGATTCGCATCCACACCGCCGACGTTTGGTATTCGACGGACGCCGCCGAGCTGGTGGGGCCGGATGCGAGATGCTCCCGCTGTGGAGGCCAAGCTTTCCGCAAGGAAAGCGATATCTTAGACGTCTGGTTCGATTCCGGGGCGAGCCATCTGGCGGTGCTGACACCCGAGAACAACCTGCCCTGGCCCGCGGACATGTATCTGGAGGGCGGCGACCAATACCGCGGTTGGTTCCACAGTTCGCTGCTGATTGCCGTGGGATTGCGCGGCGAGGCGCCCTACCGTGCTTCGGCCACCAACGGCTGGACGCTCGATGGCGAAGGCCACGCGCTCTCCAAATCCAAGGGCGCCGAGGCAGTCGAAAAAGTCATCAATAAATACGGCGCGGAGCTGCTCCGGCTGTGGACAGCGTCGGTCGATTTCACCGAAGACGTGCGCTTCTCCGACACCATCGTCAGCCGGCTGATCGAGGCCTACCGCAAGCTGCGCAACACGTTCCGCTACGCGCTCGGCAATCTGCACGATTTCGATCCGGAGACCGACGCGGTGCCAGTAAGTGAACTGCTCGAAATCGACCGCTGGATTCTGTCGCGCAGCGAAGACCTGATCCGGCGCGCGCGCGCCTCCTACAGTGAGCACGCCTTCCACAAGGTGTATCGCGCGATCTACGACTTCGCGGCCACGGATCTGAGCGCGGTGTATTTCGACGTCCTCAAGGACCGCCTGTATACTTCCGCGACCAAAAGCCTCGCGCGGCGCAGCGGGCAGACGGCTCTTTACAAAGTGCACTACGCGCTGACGCGGCTGGCGGCTCCGCTGCTCGCTTTCACCACGGAGGAAGTATGGAGCTACACGCGGAAGCCGGCAGGCACGCCGGATAGCGTGCACCTGGCGCTGCTGCCGGAACCGGAAGAAGTGGCGTCGGGTCTCGACGCGGCCAAACTCGCCCGCTGGGAGCGGCTGCTCGAAGTTCGCTCCGTGGTTTTGAAGGCTCTCGAAGAAGCGCGGCAGGCCAAGTTCATCGGCACGTCGCTCGAAGCCCGCTTGCGGCTGCAAGGAGCGGACCTGGACGACTACGCGGCGGATCTGCCGGCGCTCTTTATTACGTCCCAGGTGATTCTGGAGCCTGGCGACGAACTCAAGGTCACAGTGGAGCGCGCCGAAGGCGCCAAGTGCGAGCGCTGCTGGAAATACTCGGAATTCACCGGCAGGGTGTGCGCTCCCTGCTCCGAGGCCCTGCGCGAAATGCTGAGCGAGGCCGCGGCAGGATGAACCCGCGCCTGCGCTCCGCGCTGATCGTCCTCGCGGTGGTCGCCCTGGATCGCGCAAGCAAGCTGTACATCCGCACGCACGTTTCGCCGTGGGACGTGATCCCGGTGCTTCCCGGAATTGTCAATCTCGTCCACGCGGAAAATCCGGGCGCTGCGTTCAGCATGCTGGCGGATGCGCCGCCGCTCATCCGCGGCGTTTTTCTCATCGGCGTGTCCCTATCATTGATGGCTATTATCGGGTCCATGCTGTGGCGGCTTCCCGCCAAATCGAGTCTGCCGCTATCGATCGCGCTGGCGCTGGTATTCGGCGGCGCGCTGGGCAATCTATGGGACCGCGTCTCCCGCGGGACGGTTACCGACTTCGCGCAGGTGTACATCGGCAGCTACGAATTCCCGTCGTTTAACGTCGCCGATAGCGCCATCACCTTGGGCGCCGTGCTGCTGGCCGTGGACTTGTTGCGGAACCGCCGCAAAGCATCGTAGCTGGGTGGCCTAAGTCGCATCTAACCTATACGGCTGTAGTATCCTAGTTAAGGGAAGTATCTACAAGTTCTGGAGGTATAGGAGTTCATGTCACTGTTACGAAAAATGCTATTCATTCTGCCGGCGAGCCTGGTGTTCGCCGTGACCGGTTGGGCGCAGACAGCCGCATTTGAGGGCACCGTGAAGGGCGCCGACGGCAAGCCGCAGGCGGGCGTACAAGTTAAGATTGAGCGTCAGGACGTCAAAGGGAATTACAACGTCAAGACCGACAAGAAAGGCCACTATTTCTACGGTGGGCTGCCCTATGGCCGCTTCAAGATCAGCGTTGTAGTGGATGGCGCGGAGAAGGACAACAAGATGACCCTCTCCAAGCTCGGCGACACGACGGATGTAAGTTTCGACCTGGCCCAGGCCGCCTCCGGTAAAGTTCCGGAAGCTGATGAGAGCGGGCGCGCCTTAACCGCCGCGCAGAAGGCGGAAATAGAAAAGGCCAACAAAGAGCAGCAAACTGCGATGGCCAAGAATAAGGCTTTGAACGAAGCGTTTAACACCGGCAAGACCGCCGCGGCCGCCAACCAGTGGGACGCCGCCATCGAAGGCTTCAGCAAAGCTGGGGAACTCGACGCCAACCAACATGTCGTTTGGGGCAACCTGGCCGACTCCTACGTGAGCCGCGCCAAGGCCGCGCCGGCCACCCGCGACGCTGACCTGACCAAAGCCGTCGAAGCTTATCAGAAGGCCATCGCGATCAAGGCCGATGACTCCGCCTATCACAATAACTATGCCCTGGTGCTGGCCCAGCAAAAGAAGTTCGACGAAGCCCAGACCATGCTGACCAAGGCCGCGCAGATCGACCCGGCCAACGCCGGCAAGTTCTACTTCAACCTGGGCGCCGTGTACGTCAATACCGGTAACGGCGACGGAGCGACGACGGCGTTCAAGAAGGCCATCGAGCTGGATGCGAACTACGCCGAGGCTTATTACCAATACGGCCTGTCCATGATGGGCAAAGCGACCATCGAGAACGGCAAGACCGTAGCCCCGGCGGGAACGTTGGAAGCGTTCCAGAAGTACCTCGAATTGGCTCCCAGCGGTCCCAATGCGGCGACCTCCAAGGCGATGTTGGATAGCATGGGCCAGTCGGTCCAGACCAACTTCTCGCAGCCGGCTCAGCAGAAGAAGAAGCAGTAAGGGTTCGGCTCAATGCTGGTCAGGGTGATTGAAATCCTGGTCGGACTCATGGTCGTATTGAGCCTGGTCCGGTCCGTGGTTGGGTTCATCACCAAGGCGTATACAGGGCAGTCCGGTACTGCTCCTCAGCGGGCGGGAAATTCATCCCGCCCGCAGTCTTCCTCGGCGTCATCCTCAACCTCCGGCGGCGAACTCAAGAAGGATCCCGTGTGCGGGACCTTCATCTCCACCGCAACGGCTTTCCAGGGTTATGCGGGCGGGCAGACGTACTACTTCTGCTCCACCGAATGCCGCGATAAGTTTAAGGCTTAAGCTAGCTTAGACCGCACCCTCTCGCTGAGCGCTTTTCCATCCACTCTCTTGCCCGCGAGTTTTGCCTGGGCGGCTTTCATCACGACTCCCATTTGCTTCAGAGAGGTGATGCCGGTCTCCGCCATGGCGGCGGCGATCGCTTCGTCGATCTCGGCGTCGCTGGGCGCGGAAGGCATGTAGGATTCAATCAGCTTCAGCTCGTGGTCTTCCTTATCGGCCAGTTCCGGACGGTTCCCCTTGCGGAACATGTCGGCTGCCTCGCGGCGCTGCTTGACCAGGGTATTGAGAATCTGCAATTCCGCCTGCTCATCCAGCGGCTTCATGGTATCCACGGTGTAACGCTGCAGCGCGGCCTTGATCATGCGGATGGCATTCAGCCGCGCCTCCTCGCGCGCCTTCATCGCCGCCACCATGTCTTTCTGAATCCGATCGAGAAGTGCCATGCGTATTAGCTTAGCGAACGTTGCCGCGGAATCCCCTCTGCTATCCTGAAAATTCACCGGCCTGCGGCCGTCTTCAAACAGGCACTCATGAAAATCGTCATCGCCGAACCGTTGCATCCCGCCGGAATCGAAGTTCTCCAGGCCCAGCCCGGATGGGAAATCATCGTTTCCAGTCCCGGCGAATATGAGCGGCATCTGGAGGATGCCGACGCCCTGCTGGCCGCGCGCTCGGCCCAGGTAACCGCCGGGCAGATCGAAGCGGCCAGGAATCTGAAGGTGATTGCCTTCCCCGGCAGCGGCTCGGATTTCGTGGACGTGGAGGCGGCCACCGCGGCCGGTGTTCTGGTGATGAACCTGCCCGGGGAAAGCGCGGTGTCGGTAGCCGAGCACACCCTGGGTCTGATGCTGGCCATGGCGCGGCAGATCCCGCAGGCCATCGAATCCACGCGGAGTGGCAAATGGGATGCCAAGCGCTTCCGCGGCACCGAACTCCGGCGCAAGACGCTGGGAGTCATGGGCCTGGGCAGCATCGGACGCGAAGTGGTGCGCCGCGCGCGCGCGTTCGAGATGCGGATCATCGCCAACGATCCGTATGTGAATTCGGAGACGGCGGCGGATCTAGGAGTCACTCTGGTGAGCCGCTCGGATTTGTTCGCGCAAAGCGATTACATTACGTTGCACGTAGCGCTGACTACCGAGACCATGGGCATGCTTAATGAAACGGCCTTCGCCAAGATGAAAAAGGGAGTGCGCATCGTCAATTGCGCCCGCGGCGAATTGGTGGATATCGAAGCGCTGCGTCACGCCATCGAAGCGGGCAAAGTCGCCGGCGCCGCTCTCGATGTTCTGCAGACGGAACCCCCGCAGGCCGGTGAGCCGCTGCTGGCCATGGATCAGGTGCTGGCCACGCCGCGCATTGGCGCATCCACCGAGGAAGCGGCCGAACTCATGGCCGTTCATCTGGCGCAGCACGTGGTGGAATATTTGAACGAAGGCGTCGCCGTGAACGCCATCAACGTTCCCGCCATGAGCGAAGAGGCGTATCGCGCGGTAGCTCCTTACGCCGTTCTGGCCGAGCGCCTGGGCGCCTTCGCCGCGCATGTGGCCACAGGGAATCCGAAATTGATGCGGCTGGTTTATCACAGCGCGATGCCGCCGCAAAATACGCGCCTGATCCGCAATGCGGGCCTGGCCGGAGTGCTCAGCCGCTCGTTTGAGCGCAAGGCGAACGTAGTAAATGCCCTGAAGCTCGCGGCCCGGCGCGGCCTGGAGCATGCGGAACGCTTTGAGAGGCCCACCGGCCACACCGACACCATCCGCATTGAACTGGAGACCGACAAGGGCACGACGACGGTGGAAGGCGCGATTGTCCTCGATCAGCCACGCATGCTGGCGGTCGACGGCATCCGCTGCGAAGCGGGCCTCACCGGGCACGTGATGTTTTTCAGCATCCAGGACGTGCCCGGCGTAATGGGTTACATCGGAGCCGTCATGGGCAAGAACAACATCAACATCGCCACGCTTTCCATGGGCCGCCAGGAGAAGGCCGCCGGGAACCAGCCGGTCATGGCCACCATCGTGATCGAAACCGATCAGCAGGTCACCGAGCCAGTGATCGCGCAGTTGCTCGAAAACAAAGCCATCCTGGTGGCACGGCCAGTCGAGTTCCGGACGTAATCCGATGTGGTTGCTGGCCGCGCTCTTGATCATCAGCGAGGTGACGTGGGGGCAGGCGAACTCCGAAACGCCACTCTTCTCCCTGCCCTATAGCCCCAGCTTGGACGTTTCCTCGATGGATCGCACGGCGGACCCATGCGCGGACTTTTACAAACACGCGTGCGGGGGTTGGCTCAAGAACAACCCCATCCCGCCGGATCAGGCCCGTTGGGATGTGTATTCGAAGCTGGCGAACGAGAATCAGCGTTTTCTGTGGGGCATTTTGGAGCAGGCGGCAAAACCCGCCGCCGGGCGCAGCGCGATTGAAATCCAGATCGGCGACTACTTCCAAGCCTGCATGGACGAGGCTTCGCGCGAGAAGGCCGGTGTGGCGCCACTACGGCCCGTGCTGGATGCGATTGCCGGGCTGAAGTCGATACCGGACGTCGCCGTGTTTCTGGCGCGCGCTCACGCGGCCAATGCGGGCAACCAGATCCTGTTCGGCTTCGATTCGGGGCAGGACTTTGCGGATTCTTCGCGCGTGATCGCATTCGTGGCGGGCGGCGGGTTGGGACTTCCGGATCGCGATTATTACCTAAAGACAGACGCCAAGTCCGCCGAGACGCTGCAGCGGTATCTCGAGCATGTCGGGAAGATGCTGGCCCTGCTCGGCGAGCCGGCGCAGCAGGCCAAGACGGACGCGCAGACGGTAATAGCGATCGAGACGGCGCTGGCGGAGGCATCGCTTTCCAGAGTCGACCGGCGCGATCCGAAAAAGCTGTTTCATCCGGTGGATCTAGCGAAATTGCAGGCGCTCACGCCGGCGTTTCCCTGGAAACAGTATTTCGCCGAGAGGGAGTCGGGCCGGATTCCGCGCATCAATGTCACGGAGCCCGCATTTTTCCAAGCGCTGCAGAAGCAGTTCCAGTCGCGCGGGGTTGAAGACTGGAAGACGTATCTGCGTTGGCACCTGGTGCACATTAAAGCGCCGCTCCTCTCCTCCGCTTTCGTGACTGAGAATTTCGAGTTCTACAACCGGCACTTGCGCGGGGTGGAAGCTATGCCGCCGTTGTGGAAGCGCTGCGTGCAGCGCATCGACCGCGATCTGGGGGAAGCACTCGGGCAAGTCTTTGTGGAGAAGACCTTCGGCGCGGACACTAAGGCGCGCACCGTAGCCATGACCAAAGAAATCGAAGCGGCGATGCAGACCGAGATCGAGCAACTGCCGTGGATGAGCCCGGCCACCAAGAAGCGCGCATTTGAAAAGCTCCACGCCATCGCCAACAAGATCGGGTATCCGGATAAGTGGCGAGATTACAGCTCCGTCAAGATCCAGCGCGATGATTACTACGGCAACGTGGAGCGCGCGACATTGTTTGAGGTACGGCGGCAGTTACAGAAGATCGGCAAGCCTCTGGATCGCGGCGAATGGCAGATGACTCCGCCGACGGTGAACGCCTACTACGACGCGCAGATGAACGACATCAATTTTCCGGCGGGCGTCTTGCAGCCGCCACTCTACGATCCCCAGCTCGACGACGCGCCGAACTACGGCAACACGGGCGCGACCATCGGGCACGAGCTGACCCACGGCTTCGACGACGAAGGCCGGCAGTTCGACGCCAAGGGAAATTTGAAGGACTGGTGGACCATGAAGGACGCAATGGAGTTTTCCAAGCGCGCGTCTTGTGTATCGGACCAGTACTCGCAGTTCACGATCATCGACGACATCAAGATCAACGGGAAGCTCACGCTGGGCGAAGACGTTGCCGACCTCGGCGGGACGCTGCTGGCTTACATGGCCTGGAAAACGGCAACCAAGAATCAAGATTTAAAGCCGATCGACGGCCTGACACCGGATCAGCGCTTCTTCGTGGGCATGGCGCAGTGGGCCTGCGGCGACGAACGCCCGGAGAATAAGCGTCTGAATGCAATCACCAATCCGCACTCGCCATTGGAAGACCGGGTCAACGGGGTAGTGTCGAATCTGCCGGAATTTGGCAAGGCGTTTGCGTGCCGCGCCGGTCAGCCGATGGTCCGCGCGCAGCAGTGCCGGGTGTGGTAGCGGAGTTCCCGGCTTTGCTATTTCCCGGCTTTGCTATTACCCACCAGGTGCGGGATGTCCTTCTCGTTCTGCATGCAGAAATAGTCGATCAATTCGCTATTCAGCCGGATGAACTGTTTCACTTTCGCGGTCCAGGGCCGGGTGTAGACCTTGGGATCATCCACGGTAATTTCGATCTCCATCGTGCCGTAGTTCACTCGGCGGTAACGCTCCGTGATCTTGCCGGACTCCGTTAGCGGGCTGCCCGCGCGGTCCAGCCACTGTCCCTCGGGGAAACCAATGGTTTCGACAACCAGGGTGTCGCCGTCCCATTTGCCGGCCGAATACCCATACGGAGTTGGGAACGCACCGCTGGGCAACGAGCGGCCATCCGTGAAGATCTGACGATAGTTGACGTCGCGTTCATTGAGGACGATCAGCAGCCCTGGAAGTTGAATAAACTTCCGGAAGAACGGATTGATGACCAGCTTCACGACGCCAGTGGGCTGGCACAGCGAGCCGGGATCGTCTTTCCCAAAATCCGCGCGCCGTTGCTTCACCAGCGCCGCCGCCCACGGCTGAAAGGGCAGTCCATCCTTCATGTTCCAGCCCAGGTTCACGAACTCCTGACTGATCTCCATGTCGTTGCAGCCTTCGGGAGGGCACGGGCGGTTCTTTTCGAGTTCCCACAGCCCGGACAAGTCGGGCTTGCCGTCGGCGGTTCGCGGGGTGGGCGCGTTGAGATCTGGCGACCCGTCCGCCTTCTTGGGGACTCCAGGTGTCGGGCGGCTGGGCCATTGCGCACTCACGGTGGCGCACGTAATGATCAGGATTGCCGCCAAAGTCGCCGTCTTCATGAATCGCCTCCCCAACTATTCACGATACCATTCAAGCGATATCCGGCAGGACGAAGCGTTGCGGAGCGCCCGCGGCGACGGTCACTGCCTCAGCCGCCAGATAACCGCTACGCACGGCGCCTTCCATGGTCGCGGGCCAGCCGGATTTGGTCCAATCGCCCGCCAGAAACAGATTGGGGATCGCCGTGCGATTAACCGGGCGGTGCGCTTCGAGACCTGGTTTGGCGGAAAAGGTCGCGCGGACTTCTTTCACGACGTGAGCTTTCTCCAGCTTGGCGCGGGCGGCATCCGGGAAAAACTCGGCGAGCTCCTTGAGCGCCAGCGCGATTGCGTCGGCACGCGGCATCTCCGTCAGGCTGCGCGATGCGCTGACCACCAGTTGGATGTAACGGCCCTCGTGCTTATTAAACATCCACTGGATGGTGCGGTCGAGCAGTGTCGCGTGCGGCAGGTCGGTTACCGGACGATCGAACCAGAGGTGAATGCCGGTGATCGGCGAGTGCTCGAACGCCGTTACGTCGATGCCCAGTTCCGGGACAACAGCCCCGATCCGCTCAAACGGTAGCGCGCTGAGGTAGTAATCGCCACGAACTTCCTCGTCACCGACGACGACGGCATCGGCAACTCCATCGCGAACCGCAATCCGCGAAACCGGCGCGCGCAGGCGGATCTCCACATTGCCGATCCGCTTCCAGGCGTCGCTTGAATACAGCTTGCCGAGCGGCACGGCGGGAACTCCCATTTCATGGGAAGTCTTGCTCGCCAGAAACCCCAGCCAGAACACCTGGAAACCGTGCGTGGCGGCCATGCGATCCAGTTCCTCATTGATCGCGCTGACCAGCATCTGCCGCCAAAAGCGCTCGACCACGCGCGGGGGCTGGCGCTTCTCGTCGAGCCATTGCTGCATGGTGATGCGGTCGAGATCCGGACGGCCGCGTTCGCGCTCGATGGCTTTCATCGCACGTGCCAGCGCCAGCTTTTCTCCAAAGTTCAGAAAACTCAAGCCGAGAAACGACCCGGCGAAATGCATAGGCGCCGGCAGAGCTCCGGAGCGAAGCAGGCTCCGCCGCCCGCCGGGCTCGATGAATGTGAATTCGCGGGAAAACGCGATGTCTTGTTCGACGCCTAAGCGCTGGTAGAAGTCGAGAAGGTTGACACAGCAGCGCAGGAGAATGTGCTGGCAGTTGTCGATGAACTCGGCTTCCTCACCGTTGCCCACTTCGTAAGAAGTAGCGCGCCCTCCAAGGAAAGGCCGCGATTCCAATAAGACGACGGAATGCCCCGCCCCGCCGAGCGCGGCGGCGGCAGCGAGTCCGGCCAGACCTCCGCCGATGACGACAATCTTAGCCATCGCTTAAGGGTAATGCGTTGTGGGATTGGGAACGAAGAGGGGTAGTTAGCCCAGGACAGGGATGCGCTTGCGGCGTCCACCGCCACCGCCGCCGGTCAGCTCGATCGCCAACCAGATAACAATGGCGAGAAACACGATATCGGAGGGCTGCACGTCCATGAGTGCCTTCATTATGCGGGATGGCACGTGAAATGAGCAAGTACTGTATGCTCCGGTACGCTTCAGCGCGCAACCGCGCGGCCTAAGGTGCGCACCACGTTCTCCATCAACTTCAGACCGCAATCGCCGTCCAGCGTCAGAATGGACTCCGGATGAAACTGTACGGCTTCCAATGGCAACTCGCGATGCCGTACACCCATAATGATTCCGTCGTCGCTCTCGGCTGTGATTTCGAGCACGGAGGGCAGCTTCTCGCGAATCGCATAAAGAGAGTGATAACGGCCAACCTGGAATTCCGTGGGCAATCCTTCAAAGACGCCGACGCCGCGATGATGGATTGTCGAAGGCTTGCCGTGCACGGGATATCCCAGCACGCCCAGTTCGCCGCCGAACGCTTCCACCATGCCTTGCAGGCCCAGGCAGACACCAAACACAGGCACGCCCAGGCGGGCCGCATAGCGAACCAAGTCAGGCACACCAAAATTGGCGGGGCGGCCGGGACCCGGCGAAACCAGGATCAGGTTGGGCTGTAGCTTCTGAATTAAATCCAGCGGAAAGCCGGCGCGGTAGGTCATCACTTCGGCGCCGGTCTGGCGGACGTAATTCGAAAGCGTGTGGATGAAGCAGTCTTCGTTGTCGACCAGGAGCAGCCGCAGGCCGGCGTTTTCTTCGCGGCGCGGCACATAGGCCGGCGCGGCCTTCTTCTCGGCATCCAAAGCGCGGAAAAAGCCAGTCGCCTTGGTCCAGCACTCGCGGTCTTCGCTCGCGGGATCGGAATCATAAAGCAGCGTCGCCCCGGCACCGTACTTGGCGATGCCGTCGCGCAGATGCACGGTGCGGATGGTGATGCCGGTGTTGATGTCGCCATCCATGCAGATCATGCCCACGGCGCCGCCGTACCAGCCGCGGGCTTCTTTCTCCAGATTTTCGACGGCCTGCGCGGCCCACTTCTTGGGCGCGCCGATGATGGTGACGGCCCACATGTGGGTCAGAAATGCATCGAGCGAATCGAACCCATCGGCCAGCGTTCCTTCCACGTGATCCACGGTGTGGAACAGTCCCGCGTAAGCTTCAATCAGCCGCCGCCCGATCACTTTCACCGAACCCGGCACCGCGATGCGCGACTTATCATTGCGGTCGACGTCGGTGCACATGGTCAGCTCGGATTCTTCCTTGCGCGAGTTCAGCAGTTCGCGGATCGCGTCGGCGTCCTTGAGTGGATCACCCGTGCGCCGTGCCGTGCCCGCGATCGGACAAGTTTCGACGCGCCGCCCTTCGATGCGCACGAACATTTCCGGCGAGGCGCCGATCAATTGTTCCTCGCCCAACTGCAGGAAGAATTCGTAGGGACTGGGGCTCGCGTGCTGAATTTTGCTGAACAGCTCCGAGGGGCTTCCGGCGTACGGCGCGCGAAACGTCTGGCGCAGCACGACTTCGTAATAGTCGCCCTGCCGCATGCCTTCGCGGACTTCCTCCACCTTGGCCATGTACTCTTCGGGCGTGTGGTCGCTGACAATAGGACCGGGCTTCACCTTCTTCGGACGCTTCAGGTTTTCGCCCTTGCGTTCCAGTCCCTTTGTCGCCAGATCGCCGCGGGCAAAATCGTACTGGTAGCGCTCAATCCGCTCGGTCTTGCGATCCATGAAGTAGATGTCGTCGCACAGATACAGGTGCAGGTCTTTGACATCATTGCGCGGCAGCTTCTGCTCGATGGGATCGAATTGCAAGAGCAGGTCGTAGCCAAACGCGCCGACCAGCGATAGCCGCGCAGCAAGCGGGTGATTGAACTCCTGGATCAGCGCGCGCACCACCGAGAACGCGGACGGCTGCTTGCTGCGTTCTTCTTCCGGAAACAACTCCGGAAGCGGTTTCAACTTGCCGCGCAGCGTTCCCCATTCACTCTGAAAACTCTCCCAGTGCGGATGCGCCGCGAGGACGGGCTCCAGTATCCTTGAGAGCGCTTGGCCACGCGGACTCAGCGGACGGATGGTGACGTCGCGGCCTTGGGCAATGACCTCAATCGGAGGATCGACGGCGCCCACATCCCAACGGGAATAGCGGCCCGGGAACTCATATCCCGACGAAAGATAAATCCCCCGTTGCCGGTCGAGTTTTTTGAGCAGCGCCGTCAGACCACGGCGGTACGGCACGCTGGAAATGGTGCGTGTAACGGTAATGCCGCTCGCGGTGGAATAAGTTTCTGGCCGCATAGACCGCTTGGAGGGGACTAACTTCGAGGATATCACCTACGGCGCGATGAATTCCGCGAATACCTCATTCGAGAGCAGCACCCCACGCGACGTCAAACGCACGCGGCTACCGGCGCGTTCGAGCAGCCCCTCGCCGACAAATCGCTCGATAATTTCAGGAAATGCGTTGCTCTCGACGCCCTCGCGCAGGCGCAGGCCAAGGAAAAACGGCTCGCCCAACGCGTCGGCCGGCGTGCGTTCGATCTGCCGCTGGTCGGCCACGTGCCCGGCGACGTACTCCGCCGCATTTTCGGGATTCCGCCAGCGCATCTCACCGTCAAAAGAATGCGCGTCCGCGCCGAATCCGAGATATGGCTCGCGTTTCCAGTATTTCAGGTTGTGACGCGATTCGAAGCCAGCGCGTGCGAAGTTGGAAATTTCATAGCGCTCGATGCCGAGACGCGCGAGCCTTTCGACCGCCAGTTCGTAAAAGTCCGCGATGGCGTCTTCGTTCGGCACGTCGCCGGCTCCATAGCGCGATCCCAGCACCAGAAGCTCGCGCCCCAGGCGGCTGTCTTCATCGACCTCCAGCATGTAAACCGACACGTGGGGTACACTCAGCCGTTCGATCCAGTCGAGCGAAGCGGTCCAACTCGCCAGCGTTTGTCCCGGCAGTCCGGCGATGAGATCGACGTTGATCGACTCGATCCCGGCCGCGCGCAGCAGGGCAATCTCCCTCTCGACGACTTCCGCGGTGTGGCGCCGGCCCGTCCGTGCCAGCTCCTTCTGGTTAAAAGACTGCACGCCGAGGCTCACGCGGTTGATCCCGGCACTTTTCCAGACCGCGATTTTCTCAACAGTGAGATTGCCCGGAGCGGCCTCGATGGTGGCCTCCGCCCACTTGCCGGGGATTGCCTTGAGAACCGCCGCGAGCGATTCCGTATCCATCTGGCTGGGAGTGCCGCCACCCAGGTAAACCGTCTCCGGCGTCCATGGCCATGCAGCCTCGCGCAACTCGCCGAGCAGCGTCTCCATGTAGCGCGTCTCCAACTCGCGCGGAAACACGCCCGAGGCGAAATTGCAGTACGTGCATTTCTGCGCGCAGAAGGGGTAGGAGATGTATACGCCCGCCAAGTTTACAGACTCACTTGCGCACCCAGTTTTTCGCTGACGGCCTCGGCGACAACCGCGGCCAGGGTCTGTCCGGTATCCGGCAGCACGAAGGCGCTTTGCGCGGGGTTCCAGTCCAGTTTAAAGCTGCGCAGGTTGGCCGAGACCCAGATCTGCCGCACCGGCGTGTTGGGGCTTACTACGAACTTCGCGGGCGGATCTTCGAATTCCACTACGAGAGTACCGGCGTTGAAGTCGGATTCCAGGTCGTGACGGTCGCCCGCCGCCGACAGCCGGCGGTGCAGGTCCTCCATCGCTTGATCGGCGCGCAGCCTGAATTCTTGTTCGTCCATTCGTAATTACCAGCATAGCGCGTAAGAAATTTGCTACCCTTGAGCCTGCGACGCATCTAATTGGACTCATGCAGCCTGCCTGTATCCGCCACACCGACCTCCCCGGGACTTCCAGGCTATTCGGCGATTTTGTCTATCATTTTGATAAAGTTGCGCGCTTTTACCACCATGATCCGCACGATCCGGAGTCGTTCGCGATAGCCGCCAAGCAGGTCGACTACCCTGAAGACCGGCGGCGCGCCATGGTCGCGGCCTTACGCGCGCAGAACGGCGACAGTGAGTCCCTGCGCAAGCTGGCCCAGCCGGGAACGGTTGCCGTGGTCACCGGCCAGCAGGTGGGGTTGTTCTCAGGTCCCGCCTATACCATCTACAAGGCGATGACGGCGGCCCGCATGGCCCGCCAACTGAGCGAGCGCGGCATTCCCGCGGTGCCGGTGTTCTGGCTGGCCACCGAAGATCACGATTTCGCGGAAGTGAATCATGCCTGGACATTCGGCGCGGCAGGCGAACCGGTGGCTGTCCGCCTGGGTCCCGGAGAGTCCGCAACCAAGCAGCAACCCGTGGGAGGGATCGCGATGGCGAATCCTCCGCTCCACGAGCTGCGCAAGTCCCTGGGAGGCCTGCCCTTCGCGGACGAAGTCATGGCCGCGGTCGAGCAAACGTATAGACCGGGCGCGACGATGGGCCAGGGATTCCGCGCGCTGATGAAAAACGTTCTCGCGAAGCTGGATCTGATTTATCTCGATCCGCTGGACCCGGCCGTGCGCAAGGTGGGCGCTCCTTTCCTGGCCAAAGCACTCACGGCAGTGCCGGAGTTGAAGGCGGGATTCATGGAACGTAATCGCGAATTGAACGCCGCCGGATACCACGCGCAGGTTCACATCGACGGCAAGACGTCGCTGTTTTTCCTGCTGGAGAATGGCGCGCGCTTGGCGCTGCGTCTGAAAGACTCGGAGTACGCGGCGCTTGCGGATCGCGCCGAACAGGTATCTCCGAACGCTCTGCTGCGGCCCGTTTGGCAGGACTATCTGCTGCCCACCGTTGCCTACGTGGGCGGCCCCGGAGAACTGGCGTATCTGGCGCAATCGGAAGTAGCGTACCGGCGTTTGCTGGGGCGTATGCCGGTGGCGATGGCGCGCAGCGGCTATACTCTGCTCGACGCCCGTTCACAGAAGTTGCTCAACCGGTATGGTCTGACCGTCACTCAGGTCATGACCAATCCGACCGCGCTACAGGAGCGGATCGCACGCACGCTGGTTCCCGAAAGCGTGACCAAGTCGCTGGAAGCGGCCACGGCGGAGATCACCCGTCACCTCGACCACGTCCAGGGGAGCCTGGAATCGTTCGACCCCACGCTCGCCAATGCCGCCGGCAAGAGCCGGGCTAAGGTTTTGTATCAACTGGAAAAGCTGGGCAAGAAGACGGCTCGTGAAACCATGCGCCGGGACGCGCGCGCCGTAGGCGACGCAGGGCATCTGGCCGCCATGCTCTATCCGCACCGGCACCCGCAGGAACGTTTCTATTCGATTCTTCCCTTCCTCGCGCAACACGGCATGGATCTGATCGGCCGCATCTACGAAACCGTCGAGCCAATGTGCCCCGATCACCGCGTTTACACGGTGTAGATCATGGCCGCGAGTGTTCCTGGCCTGGTTTGTTCCGGCTTGGTTTTGCTGGGTTATTGCGCAAAACAGAAGTTCACCTGGGAAGGCCGGGAGCTGGCCAGCGTCAGTGAGTGCATCGCGAAACGTCCGCCAAGTTGGGTGGATCGTTGGGACTGCAATCGGGCAACCTGTTGGAACTCGGAAGCGGAAGCATGGGCCTGCGTACCCGAGCAACGCAAGGCGGAGTTTGCGGTCTTCGCTTACCGTCTGTTGCCCATGCTATTCGACCTGTCCGGAGATGGCCGGGCTATCGCAGTCGATGAACTTTTCCCACGGGAACTGCCCGCTTTGCCCGCGGGACCCGCACCGCCCGGCTACGCAGCGCTTGGCTACGACGTGGTGGAACGAAATATTGTCTTGGGGACCTTGGCCTTCGGTTGCTCCCCGCTCTCCTGTAACGGGATGGCGAGGGAGATACCGGTGAACCAATTCTGTTTGCTCGCTGAGATGGAGGATGCCCTCGCGGCCGCGCGCCGTTTCGGCATGGAGCAGCCGGAACCGGGCCCCTACGTAATCATCGAAGTCCTGACCCCGCCAGTCCGCATCTAAGATGAAGGTATGCACATCGCGATCGAAGGAATGCATTGCGACGCCTGCGTCAGACGCGTACGGATGGCCCTGGAAAAAGTGGATGGGCTTACCGTTCGCGACGTGAAGGTGGGATCCGCCGTAGTGGATGCCGATGCGGCCCAGCAGGCGGCGGCGCTCGAAGCCATCCAGAAGGCCGGCTACCAGCCGCACATTCCGGTTTAAAAATGACGGAGTCGGTCACCATCAAGGTCGACGGCATGGTGTGCGCGGCATGCCAGGCGCATGTGCAGCACGCGCTCGACGGGACTCCCGGAGTCTCCAAGGCCGCCGTGAACCTGATGACCGGCCAAGCCGTGGTGGCCTTCGACCCGCGGGCGGTGACGCCGGAGAAACTGGTCGAGTCCATTCGCGGCACGGGCTATGACGCCAGCCTGCCGCGATCCGGCCGCACGGCCATCGAGGAGCAGGAAGAGCGTGAGCGCGAGCAAGTTGCCGAAGCCCGCGAGTTGACCATCAAGGCGGCGGTGAGCTTTGCCGCCGGAGCCGTGGCCATGGGCGCATCGATGACTTACATGCATTCGGTACCCGTTCAGTGGGGTCTCGCCGCATTGACTGTTTTCGTCATGACATGGGCCGGTGGGCGGATCTACACGGGCGCATGGAAGTCCGTCCGCCACGGATCGGCGGACATGAACGCCCTGGTAGCACTTGGTACCGGCGCGGCGTTTTTGTATTCGCTGGCGGTGACGGTTGCCCCGCGCTTCTTTCATTCGCGCGGCATTGCAGCCGACGTCTATTACGAAGCAGCGGTGTTGATCCTGGCGTTTGTGGTCGCCGGACGTGCCCTGGAAGCCCGCGCCAAGCGCCAGACCACCAGCGCCCTGCGCAAGTTGATTCACTTGCAGCCGCCCAGTGCTCGTGTCGTTCGTCAAGGAAACGAGCGCGAGAGCAACGAATCCGAAGTACCCTTGGTGTCGGTGCAAACCGGCGAGACCATCGTCGTGCGGCCCGGCGAAAAGATTCCCGTGGACGGTGAAGTCATCGACGGCACCAGCTACATCGACGAATCAATGCTAACGGGCGAGCCCGCGCCTGTGAAGAAGGAGCGCGGAGACACGGTCATCGGCGGCACGGTCAATACCACCGGCAGCTTCCGCTATCGGGCGACGGCGCTCGGGGAAGCCAGCGTGCTCGCGCGCATCGTGAGCCTGATGCGGCAGGCGCAGGGCTCGCGCGCACCCATCGAACGGCTGGCGGACAAGATCAGCGGCGTGTTTGTTCCCGTGGTTGTCGCGCTGGCGCTGGCCACCTTTGCCGGATGGATACTGGCCGGCGGTGGAGTGGTCCGCGGGGCCACGGCCGCCGTCGCCGTGCTCATCATCGCCTGCCCGTGCGCGATGGGCCTGGCCGTCCCGACCGCCGTGATGGTGGCCAGCGGACGCGGCGCCGAGATGGGCCTGCTCATCAAGGGCGGCGAAGCGCTGGAAAAATTGCGCGGCGTGGACACGGTCGTGCTGGACAAGACCGGCACGGTCACGGAGGGCAAGCCGCGCGTCACCGCAACGACTCTCGACGATGCCGCGCTGCGTCTGGCTGCCGCGGCCGAGCGCCGCTCCGAGCATCCCCTTGCCAGGGCTGTGGTGGAATTCGGCGAGAGTCGGGGCATCCATGTGCCCGATACGCAGGACTTCCGTTCGGTCACCGGCAAAGGCGTATGGGCGCGGGTCGAAGACTGTGACATTTTAGGCGGCAACGAAGCATTCCTGCGCGAACAGGGAGTTGACGCCAACGGCCCGGGAGTCTTAGTGGCTATCAATGGCAAGTACGCGGGCTCGCTGCAGGTCTCCGATCCGGTCCGTCACGACTCGCCGGCAGCCATCGCGGAGTTGCGCCGCGCCGGGCTCGAGATCGTTTTACTCACCGGCGACGTGCAGGCCACCGCGGACGCGGTCGCGCGGGAGGTGGGCATCCAGCGCGTGATTGCCGGCGTGCTGCCCGGCGGCAAAGTCGCGGAGATCCGCAAGCTGCAACAACAAGGCCGGCGCGTGGCCATGGTGGGCGACGGCATCAATGACGCACCCGCGCTCGCGCAAGCCGACATCGGCATCGCCATGGGCTCGGGGACGGACATCGCCATCGAAGCGGGCGATGTGACGCTGTTGCGCTCCGGGCTGTCCGGCGTCGCGCACGCCATCCTTCTTTCCCGCGCAACGTGGCAGGTGATGCGGCAGAACCTGGTCTGGGCGCTGGGCTACAACGTGCTGGCGATTCCCGCCGCCGCCTTCGGATTCTTGAGCCCCGTGATCGCCAGTGCGGCCATGGCCGCGAGTTCGGTGAGCGTGGTGGGCAACAGCTTGCGGCTTAAAAGATTCTTAGCAGAGCGTAAACCACCGGCACGCTGAACAGGCTGGAATCGAGGCGGTCGAGCCAGCCGCCGTGGCCCGGCAAGAGCGTTCCGCTGTCCTTTACGCCCGCGCCGCGCTTGAGCGCGGACTCACAGAGATCGCCCACCTGTCCGGCAATGTTGCCTGCACCCGCCAGCGCCAGAGCCGCTGCCAGCGGCACTTCCGGAATCAGGTAATGCGCGTAGATGCCACCAAACAGCATCGCGCCCGCCACCGAACCCGCCGCGCCTTCCCAGGACTTCGCCGGACTCATGCGCGGAGCCATCTTATGCTTGCCGAACGGCCGCCCGATGTACAAAGCCGCCGTATCGCCCGCCCAGCTCAGCGCCATCGCGAACAGCAGCCAGTGCGGATTCAACGCGCGCAGATCCGCCGCGCACCGCCACGCTCCGAAGACGTAGATAACGCCCAAAATAAAAACACCCGCCGCCGGCATCGCCGCACTGAAGTTGTTCACACGCATGGCCAGCGCCATCCCCAGCATCGCGATCAACACCAGTACCACCACGGGCTGCGGAGCCATCAGCAACACCAACCCGCTGAGCATGCCAGGCAATCCGGCGCGCGCAATGCCATTGGCGGCCGCGATCTGATCGAACTCGTGGTAGGCCAGCAGTCCCGTGGCCGCCAGCACCAACAGAAACACCCATTGCGGAGAAACCAGCGTGACCCAGGCGATGAACGGGATCAGGAGTGCCGCGGTGACCAGTCGCTTCATCGGGCCGGGATGCCGAGCGTTTCGGAAAAGCGGTCATCCACCGGCGGGCGGCCGTTCGCCCCCAGGCCGCCAAAGCGGCGGTCGCGCTTCTGGTAATCGAGAATGGCGCGCAGCAGGTCGCCGCGCGTGAAGTCCGGCCACAAGGTTTCGGTGACGTACAACTCGGCGTAAGCGATCTGCCACAGGAGAAAATTGCTAACCCGCATCTCGCCGGACGTGCGGATGAGCAGGTCGGGATCGGGAATGCCCGCCGTATACAGATGCGCCGAGATGGCCGCCTCATCGATCTCGACGGTGCTCCCGCGGGATTCCTCCACCAGCGCTTTCACGGCATCCACGATTTCGGCCCGCCCGCCGTAGTTGATCGCAAGGTTCACTTGCAGGCCCGTGTTGGTCGACGTCTGCGCCATGGCCTCTTTCAGGTCTTCGGTCACCTGCGGAGGCAACGCCTCCAGCCGGCCGATCGCGTAGAGCCGGATATTCTGGCGCATCAGCTCGGGCAGCTCCAGGCGCATGTAGGTACGCAGCAGACGCCACAACATTTCGACTTCCGTGCGCGGGCGCTTCCAGTTCTCCACGGAAAACGCATACAGCGTGAGCGCGTTCAGCCCCAGTTGCGCGCAGGTCTCGATGACAGCGCGCACCGAGCGCATGCCCGCCTTGTGCCCGGCCAGACGCAGTTGCCCGCGGCGTTTGGCCCAGCGGCCGTTGCCGTCCATGATGATGGCGATGTGCGCGGGGAGGCGCCGCGGATCGATGGCGCGCGCCAGCGTCTCGTCTTCCTGCCCCGGTTTCAGTGCATCCAGGAGAGCTTGCATGGATTCCTGACCATGGTAACAAGCCCCGGCCGCGCGGCGCTGCTCAGCACAACATTCCGCGCGAAAATTTGACCTGCTCCACCCCGTGCGCTACCATAGCTCTGCGGGGTGGAGCAGTCTGGTAGCTCGTTGGGCTCATAACCCAAAGGTCGAAGGTTCAAATCCTTCCCCCGCAACCAATCCTCAAGGCTCTTCAATTCAAACGTTTACGTTCGGCTTCGGACCGACGATCAGCCTGTCCTTTTTCAGTTAATGTGCTAGAACTTGTGTTAATCGTGGCTTGCTGCGCAATCCACTGTTGGTTTCGCCCGCTTGCTGAATGGCTGTACCGCGAAACGCACGTTTTGCTGGACGAACTCGCCGACGCCGTGGCCGATGGCACGCGTAAAGTTTACATGGAATCGGTCGCCACTGTGCCACTGCTGATCATCGACGACTTCGGCATGCGCAAGCTGCCGCACACCGCCGCCGAGGATCTGCTGGAAATCGTGATGCGCCGCTACGAACGCGCCAGCACGCTGCTGACATCGAACCGTCCAGTGGAAGACTGGGGCAAACTGCTGGGCGACGTTGCTGCGGTCAGCGCCATGCTTGACCGGCTGCTCCATCACGGTCACGTGCTCAAGTGCGGTCCACGAAGCTGGCGCACCAAAACCGCACCGGCATCGTAAGGAAATAAGCTTTGCTTACTGCGAGGGCGCTGCCCTCGCGCTCCCGGGATTTATCGCTTTCCCGCCAGAATGGACACGGGGCGGGGCGGCTCGCGCCGCCCCCCATTCCGGCCCTGGATCGGCGCTCCGGTCGCATCCCTGCG
>SHUD01000067.1 GCA_009697505.1 Bryobacterales bacterium | reverse complement strand
GGATGATCCGCCCGCACCCGCTTTTCCATGGCCACGTAACTGAACATTCCCGGCTGTTGTTGATCGTCGTTTCCGCGCATACCACTAAGACGTTCAAAACATCCTTCAGGTATCTTGTTCCGGTGCCTTTTTCAACAAACTCCTAGGCGGCAGGCAGCGGCAGCTCAATCCCCGCCGCGGCAAGTTTCTCGTTCACGCGCCTGTTCCATTCGCGGCCGGTAACAGCCTGCTTGGCCGGCAGGGTCTTGACGCGCGCGCGAATCAGGACGCCGCGTTCGGCGAGGCGTTCGACGCCCATCATCTCCGCGGGCGCCAGCAACAACTGCGTGAACGACGGGTCGGCCGCGAGTTCCTGAGCGGCTTCCTCGACGATCTGCAATGCACGCGCGACATCGGTGCGGCGCGACAGGGTCGCTTCGAACACGTAGTAAGCGTATTCGCGCGTCATATTCGAGAGCGTGGCGATGGCCCCATTGGAAATAATGTGAACGGCGCCGTTTTCACCCCGCAACATCGTGGTCCGCAGATTGATTTCCTCCACTACGCCAGCGATTCCGTTGACGATCACTGCATCGCCGATGCGAATCTGATCTTCAATCAACAGCAGCAAGCCTCCGATCCAATCCTTGATCAGCGTCTGCGCGCCCAGGCCGAGCGCCAAGCCAGCCACGCCCAAACCGGCCAGCAGAGGCTGAATGTTGAAGGTCAGCTCCGTTAAGGCCATCACGGCGGCGATCATCCAGATCGCCACTCCAATCAGCTTCGCCAGGACCGCGATAATGGTGGCCGCGCGCTTTTCGAGTTCGATGGCGTCCGCCTCGCCGCGCCGGTCCATGGTGCGGACCGCGTAGCCCCGTAGACGTTCGAGCAGTCGCCGCGCGACGCGGGTTACTACCCATGCAGCGCCCAAGATCAGGGCCACCCGCAGGCTCCGCAATGCCCACGGCAGCCACTGGTCCGTGCGCGCCAACGCCAACGCGGCTTCGGTTGAGATCTGCATTCATTTCATAATGCGACATTTTGCAGTGCGCGGCATTCCGCCGCGCCGATGCGTTAAAATGAACCCGTGGCGGAAAACTCCTCGGCGCTAACAAAACCTAAGGGCAACTGGATCCCGGCTGTGCTTCTGGCCTGGATCATCCCCGGCGGTGGGCACTTTTTTTTGAAGCGGCGCGCCCGGGGGGCCGTCCTGGCTGTTTGCGTGGCCGCGGTGTTCCTTCTGGGGCTCATGATGCGCGGGGCTCTGTTTGAGCCGCAGGGGGGCGATCTGCTCACCACCGTCATCTACTACGGCGGCTTCATCGGCGATCTGTTGGCCGGTATTTTCTATTTCCTCACGGTGTGGCTGGGCTATTCGCAACCTGACGCGGCGGGCCACGTCCACGATTACGGAACCAAGTTCCTGGTGGCCGCCGGGCTGCTGAATCTGCTGGCCATGGTGGACGCCTTCGAAATCGCCACGGGGAAGAAGGACTGACCGATGCCCAAGATGAATCTCTCCCACTTCGAGGCGTCGCTGCTTTTCGCTCTCTTCACGTCGGTGGTGCTTGGCATCATCACCAAACGCACTGATCGCGAACGCGTGCGCCATGCCGTACACTGCTTTGGCTACTTCCTGCTGGCGATCTTTGGCTTGAGCTGGCTGATGTACCTTGGCCACGGGTAGCGCCGGGTAAGGCACGGGCTGCCGGAGTCTCCGATTCGCCGCGCCGGCATTTTCCACGGGCGAACTCGCACCGCTGCAATCGACCGGGGCCGCGTAGCTCCGGAATCCAACACGCGTCGGCCAGGGTATTTGACCATAGTATTGGACCATGGTCTAATTCGGGTATGCGGGAAATGCCGATTTCGAAATTCAAAGCCACCTGCCTGGCCGCGCTAGAAGAGGTGCGCCGGACGCGGACACCGCTCCGGGTGACGCGTTTCGGCCGCCCCGTAGCCGATGTGGTTCCACCGATTGCCTCACCGAAGGAGTCATGGCTTGGTTGTATGAAGGGTGAAATGGAAGTGCTTGGCGACATCGTCAAACCTGTTGGTGCATTCGATTACTGGACGCCTGGACGGCGATGAAACTCTTATTGGATACACACATCTGGATATGGGCACTGGAATCTCCGGAAAAGCTCAGCCGGAACGTGCGGACGCAGCTAGGGAAGAACGGGAACGAGCTTTTTCTCTCACCCGTATCTATCTGGGAAGCGTATCACCTGGTTCGCGGTAAACGAGTGCGAATCAAGAGGCACTTCCCTGAATGGCTCGAAGCTGTGCTGGATCGCGTTCCTCTGCGAGAGGCGCCGTTCAACTTCGCCGTGGCCGCCGCAGCCGCCCGCATCGAACTGCCGCAAGGAGATCCGGGAGACGTATTCCTGGCTGCCACCGCTTCGCTCTTCGACCTGACACTGGTGACAGCGGACCAGCAGTTGATCGAGTGCGCATGGCTGAAAACGCTTGCCAATGGATGAGCCGAGCCATTCTCCGGAGCAAGGTGGTCTAGTTCCGCATCGTCCGGCCAAGAGCTCGGCTTGTGTAGCGGTACGTTACCGCCCTTGCGCGCCGAGTTGTTCCAGCAACAGTCGTGCGGCTTCCTGACCGGCGCTTTTTTTGGAAAGTCCTTGCGCCTGGCTGGACCAGTCGCTGCCCAGGCGCACTTCCACGGTGAATGTCTTGGAGTGTTCGGGGCCCACTTCGGCCACGATGGTGTAGCGCGGGGGAGGAAGCTTCAGAATCTGGGCCTTTTCCTGGAGCGCACTCTTGAAATCCGTGACCGTGGCTTCGGCGCCGTCGTCGGGGAGCCCCGTGGGCGCGATGACGCGCGCTTCGATGAAATCGCGCGCCGCGTCCAAGCCCTGGTCCAGGTACAGCGCGGCGATCAGCGCCTCCACGGCATCGGAGAGCAGAGCTTTTTTCTCGCGGCCGCCGCTCATTTCTTCGCCGCGGCCCAGAAACAGATACTCGCCCAAGCCCAGTTCCTGGGCGACTTCGTGCAGGCGGGCGGCGCTCACCAGGTGGGCCTTCAGTTTGGAGAGGCGGCCTTCCGGGAAGGCAGGGAAACGGCGGACCAGATGCTCGCTGACCACGAAGCCTAGGATGGAATCGCCCAAAAATTCGAACTGCTCGTTATCGGCGGAAGGCTGTCCGTCCGCCGATTTCTCATAAATGCGCGATTTATGCGTGAGCGCTTGTTCCAGCAGATCCCGCTTCCGGAAGGTGCAACCTAGCGCCCGTTCGAGATCCGCCAGCTCCGCGATCATGATGGAGTCGGCTACTTTTTAGCTGCTTTCATCTTTTCGGCGCGCTGTTTTTCGCCGAGGACGACTGCCTTCATCTGGCCATCCAGGCCCGGCGTAGCCGCGAGCTTGTCGATCAAAGCGACGCCTTCATCATAGCGGCCGGCATCCACGAATGCGGAGGCCAGACGTATGGAGGCCGTCGGGTCCGGCGTCGCCGCGCCGTCCACCGACGTTTGGAATTCTTTAATCGCGGTGTCCCACTGCTTCTTCACCACCGCGATGATGCCGAGCGCGTCGTGGGCCTGGGAAACGGAGTCCTTCTTGAAATCGTTCCATTGCGCGTCGGCGAGTTGCGGGTTCGGCTTCGGCGCCGCCGCGAGTGCGGTGATAGCGTCGTTGGCCATCTTGGTCGCGCGCCCCAGCTTCTCATCCTTGTCCAGGTCAAACTCGCGGGTCGATTGCGCCAGTTGGCCGGAAATCAGCAACATCGCCTGAAAATTCTTGGGCTCGGTTTCCAGGGCGCGCGTAGCGAGCTGTATCGCCGCCACGGCGTCGCGTTTCTGGATCGCGGCCTGCGCGGCTTCCACCAGAATCATTCCCTTGAAGTCGCTGTCCTTAAAATTGCGCACCAGGTTTTCGGCAGCCGCGATCTTCTGATCGGGTGACGTCGCGTTGAGCACCGCGTTGATGGCCTCGCCTTCCTTTTGCGACTTCACCTTTTGGCCCATCGCCAGCGTCGCCGCCGCGAGCAGCCCTACCATGACCAATTTCATCTGCATTTGAAATACACTCCTAAAGCTTGAATTTTGACGGCTTCCATTTCTAATTGAGCGGCCGGTTTGTGAACGCATCCCGCAATCCTTTTTCCGACGCTTGGCGCACCGTCTCCGGCACGCCTTCAACGGCCAAGGCTGCCCGATAATGCTCGATGGCTTCGGCGCGTTCGCCTTGGGAATCGGCAAGCCGTCCCAGATATAGATAACTCCACGCTCTTGTATTGTTGTCCGGATCCAACTCCAACACTTTCCGGAAAAGGCGGGCGCCTGTTTCCGGATCCCTCTGCAGCAGCGAGATCCTCGCAAGACCATAATACGACTTTGCGTGCAAGGATTTCTCGGGGGTCTCCTCCAGCACTTTCAAATAGATGGTCTTGGCCCGCTCTAGGTCGCGGTCGGCGTATGCCTTTTCAGCTTCGTCCAGCGTTTTGGCGGCTCCGGTCAGCTCCGGCTCCTTTGGCGCTACCCCTGCCGCCCGCACCACGCGGGCCGTTCGCTCTGAAGCGAACTCCACTTTTTCCAGGCGCTTTTCCTCGGTCTTGAAGTCGATGCCCTTGATGAGATTCGGAAAGTACAAGCGCAGCGCCACTTCCTGCTTCTCGTACACCGCGAGTTGTTCGTCCAGTGCGGGCGCCAACACATATCCCTCTTTCAATGCTTGTTCGATCTTGGCGGGACTGCGATCCATGCGTCCTTCGGCGGCCTTAATGGCGCTCTCGGTGGCCAGCAGCACAAAGTCATCCTTGTAGGCTTCCGCCAGCGTGGGCGCGCCCAATGCATAATCCCGCAAGGCCTGCTTTTTCTGGATCTCCTCCTTGAACTTGAGACCCAGCGGGTCCATCAGATAGTGCAAATAGCCGTGCCGGATGCCATCGATCTGTAGTTCGGCGCTGGGCGTGACCACCACGAAATAGTCGTCCGCGTAGCTGCGCGACTGCACCTGGTTGGGCGCACCCAGCAGGTCTACGTAGATTTGGAACCGGCGGCCCAAATATCCGCTGGTGGAGTTGCGCAGATATGAGTTGGCCTGGAGGACGGCGCGCGAGACCGGCTCGTGATACTGGGCGATCATGCGGTCGTAATGCGGCTGCGCCTGGAGCCACAACTGATCGAGGTCGGCCTCCTTGTAGAACGCCGCAAGCAGCGGCGAAAGTCCTTCGATGGAACTGGCGTCCGCCGGCCGCAGCATGGCTGGATCGCGGTAGCCGAATCCCGGCGGGCCATCAATGAGCAGGGCGTAGGAGATATAACGGCTGAGCTCGGCGTTAGAATCGCTCAGCTTATGATCGCGGAAAAAACGCTTCAGTTCGTAAACGCTGTCCAGGGGGCGTGCCGCCAGTTGCGTACGCAACGTATGGCGGAATGGATGGGTCGAGACGGAATCGATTTGATCGTCGTAGCCGGCGGCGTTGATTGCGGCCAGAACGGTGAACAGGGCCTGATTGCTATCAAGCTGGTTCTGCGTATTGGAAGGCTGCGCGGGGCGCCGCGGGGCCTGTGTGGGCGCTTGCGCCAGCATCGGAATTGCGGCCAATAGGAGGGCCGCGAACAAAACGCGGCTATGGTTCGCGAACGGTCTTTCCGCTGATGGCGATTTTGGACCGCTTTCTGACCGTCGCGGCTCGGCCAACGCTTCCGAACCGCGACCGTGGGGGAGCGGTTGGAAAGGTTGTCTAATGACAAACGCTAACGGCCGCGATTCGGCAGCTAGCCCGCGGGGGTTAGGGTGCGGAGCGTTTGCGCACATCTGGAACCGCATGCTGTCGTCACGTCCTATTCGCCCAGTATAGCCAGAGCGGCTTCCAGTTCGCCGCGCGTATGCGGGTCCCGGGACGCCGCCAGGCCGCGGCGATAAAAGTCGCGCGCGGCATCGATCTCCCCTAGTTTCTCCAACGTCTGCCCTCCGTGGTAATACGCCGCCCCGTAGGAGGGATCCGTCTTCAATACCGCCTCGAATTCCGGCATCGCGCGCGCCCACTGTGATTGATTGACGTATTCCATCGCCAATCCGTAACGGGCAAGCAGCGAGCCGGGGTCCTGGGCCAGGATCTGCTCGAGAAGTTCTATGCGTGAGTTCGCCAAACTGATAGAATAGCGCCTGGAGGCGCAGTGACGCCGGGCGCACATTCCCAACCCCTGCAAGTGGTCACGTTTCGCTTATTTGAACCGGGCGACGCCACCGCTTTCCGCGAGCTCAACGAACACTGGATTCAGGAGTTCTTCACGCTGGAGAAGCAAGATCGCGAAGTGCTCGGCGATCCCGAGCGCTACGTTCTTGCTGCGGGCGCCCAGGGAACGGGCGGTGGAGCGATCGCCATGGCCTTGGAAGGCGCGCGCGCGGTGGGCTGCTGTGCTCTTATCCCGATGGGTGGGGGGAGCTACGAGCTGGTCAAGATGACCATCGCGGCGGACCGCCGGGGAATGGGGCTGGGCCGGCGGCTGCTGGCGTTCGTCATCAACCACGCCAGGGCCATCCACGGGCGCCGCTTGTACCTGGAGACCAACACCAAGCTAGCCAACGCCATCCATCTATACGATACAATGGGGTTCCGCCGCGTACCTCCCGATCATCCGACCCCCTATACGAGGGTGGACGTGTTCATGGAGCTGATGTTGGACTAAAACATCTTCAACTGCTCGGCATCCGCGGCCGGCTCGGCTGGACGCTTCCGGCGTAGAGGGCTGCCGATGACGCCCAACACCTGCACGTCTGTCAAAGCCGCGCGCGGCACAAAGATGTGCTGGAGCTGGAAGGTGGGGTCCGGCGGGATGGCGTGAAAACCGGCGGGCTCGAGCAGCATCAGGTTGTTCGACACCAGGCCTTCCACGGTGTCACCGTCGCGGAAGATCAAACGGACCCACAGGCCCCGGGTCTTCGGCCGCGTGGCAAAGGCGCGGTGGGGCCGCCATGGGGCGTTGGCTTCGAGGGACTCGAAATCTCTAACAAAACAAACAACTTTCACTTCTGGATAGGGAAGGCGAAGCAGGTTTCCAGACGGCGTCAACACCTCCACCGCATCAGTGGAAAATCCACCGGGCGATTGTACGAATCCGATGACCGGCTCCCGCTCGAACCGCGCGACCACCACCTTTTTGTTACTGGACTGAGGCAATGCGTAAGCCTTTTTTGCGAGAATCGCTTCCAAACAATTTCGCAAGTATTGTATCATTGGCTCAATGCGGCGGCTCAATGCAGACCGGGCTCAGCGCGAGCCCAACCCGGCCATGCAGGGCTCACCGCGGACAAATTGAATGCAGGCGGACTCAAAGCGGGTAACGCGCGCGAAGACCGCTCCCGGCCATCCCCCGGTGGGGACCATCGATGGTTGCGTCCAGTCCTTTCTCAATTTTTGCCGCGTGGAGAAGGGGTTGGCGTCCAACTCGATCCAGTCCTATCAATCGGATTTAGAAAGACTTAGATCCGCAACGCCAAAGGCTGCGCGGGATCTGGATGCGGAAGACCTCAACCGCTACATAGAGAAGCTTTATGCGGTGAAACTTTCGCCGCGTTCGATCGCGCGGCACATCACGACGTTGCGTAATTTCTACCGGTTTCTGATTCAGGACGGCGTTCTGGACCGCGACCCCACCGAATTCCTTCAGCCGCCCAAACAGGGGACGGCGCTCCCCAAGTACTTAAATCGGGAGGAAGTGGAACTGCTGCTGCGCGCCCTATCCGTGGATAAGCCCGCGGGGTTGAGGGACCGGGCGATGCTGGAACTACTCTACGCGGCTGGACTGCGGGTTTCCGAGCTGTGCGCGTTGCCGATGTCCGCCGTGGAGCGCGAAATGGGCTTGGTGCGAGTCACCGGCAAGGGCAACAAGCAGCGCCTGGTGCCGTTCGGGCAGTCGGCGGGCGAGGCAATGGATCGATACCTGGAACGCGGTCGGCCCCGTTTGCTCAAAGGAAAGGCTAGCCCGGCCTTGTTTGTCACGGCCCGGGGGGCAGCGATGTCGCGACAGACGTTTTGGAGATTGCTCCGAGCGTGGGGTCTGAGGGCCGGCATGCAACGGCGGTTGACGCCGCACCTGATCCGGCACAGTTTTGCAACCCACCTGGTGGAAGGTGGAGCGGATCTGCGGAGCGTGCAGGTGATGCTGGGGCATGCGGACATTTCCACAACCCAGGTGTATACTCACGTGGCGCAACGGCGGCTGCGGGAGACGATCGACCAACACCATCCGCGGGCATAGGCGCTGGACGCCGCCGGGGCGGCAGTTTTGGATGCCGCCAGGACGGCGGTTTGAGGACAGGAACGAATGAGCGATTACATGTTCATGCTGGAGAGCCGGCTAAGCGCGGACCAGTTCCGCGTGGTGGGGCAGATGCGGCAACTGGCGGCGGAGGCGGGCGTCAACGTCTACCTGACGGGCGGCGCCATGCGCGACATGCTGGGAAGCTGGCCGGTGCGCGATCTGGATTTCACGGTGGAGGGCAACGCCCTCAAATTGGCCAAGGTGGCGGAGAAGAAGTTCGGAGCCACATTGCTTTCCACCGACGATTTGCGCAAGTCCGTGGAGATGCGCTTTCCCGGGGGTGTTTTGGGTTCGTTGGGTATGGCCCACCAGGAGCGCTTCCTCAAATCGGGCGGCAAACCGCAAGTGGCGCCGGCCACCCTGTACGAGGACCTGCGTTGCCGCGATTTCACGGTGAACGCGATCGCTCTATCGCTGAACAAGGCGTCGCTGGGGCTGCCCATAGACCCCACCAACGGTATAGGCGACATCGCGCGCAAGGAAATGCGCGCCATCCACAATTATTCGTTCTACGACGATCCGGCGCGCATGGTGCGCATCATCCGCTTCAAGATCCGCCTGGGTTATTCGATCGATGAGCGTACGCGCTTACAATATGAGAACGCCCGGGAAGCTGGCATGCTGGCCAAGATCACTCCCGGAGCGCTGGGAGAGGAACTGCGCAGCATGGCGGTGGAAGTGGCGCCGGCCGATCTGATCCAGGCGCTGGTGGATGAAAAACTCATGGAGCTTTTTTCTCCCGCGCTGACGGGGCCGAAGTTGAACCTGGCGGAGTTCGCCAAACTGCAAAAAGCCCGGCAGCTGGTTCCGGTGGGCGTCGACTTCAAGATTACGCCCTTGCCCTTGTTCTTGAAGGTGCTGTTCGACAAGCTGAACGCGAAGGAGAGTGCGGCGCTGGTCAATGCGGCCGCGCTCACCAGGAGCGAAATCAGCGCTTCGCAGAAATTGGATGTGACCGCGAAGAAGTTGGAAAAGGAGCTGAAAAGCGCAAAGCTTCAGAAGGCCTCCCAGCTCTATCAAGTGCTATCAAAAGCCCCGGGGGAAGCGATTCTGTACCTGTTGGTCTACTCCGAGCAGAGGCTGGTGCAGGACCGGATCAAGAATTACTTCCAGAAGTACGTACCGGCTGCGCTGGAGATCACCGATGAAATGGTGGCGGCGACAGGCGTGGCGCAGGGCACGCCGAAATTCCACAGGACCAAGGAAGAGATGATCCTGAAGCGCCTGGACGCGCGGCCCAAGAAGCCCGCGCCCGAGCCGCCGCCGCCGCCACCGCCGCCGATGTCGAACTTCGCGCGCGGCCCCAGCGTCCGCCACACCCGATAAACAGTCGATGGCGGGAGCCGACGGTGGTCCTTGATTTCGCTAGAGTGGAAATTGGAGAAGGCAGCCGCTCGTCTCATGTCTAGAGCGCGTCATGTTTAGAGCTCACCATAGGCGGGTCCGGATATTCTTCGGGGTCTCCGACGCGATTCTGGTAGTGGCGGCGTTTGTGGCTGCCTATTGGATTCGCGCATCGCTGAACGAACGCGCGGCCGGGTTTGAGCGCGAATTTTTCCTCACCGTTCCGGTAGCGGTGCTGCTGGCCGGATATTCCGTCGCGATGTGGCTGGCGCTGGGGGCGTGGTGGCAAATCTACGACCGCATAGACGCCGCGCACAAGCGCGTCATGCTGCGCGACGCGTTCCACCAGTGTCTGGTGGGCGCGGCCGCCGTGGTCTTGCTTCAGTTTCTGCTGCGTCTGGAACTCAGCCGGTCTTTCCTGGGCATCTTCGCGATTACGGCGTGGATGCTGCTCTGTCTGTTCCGACTCAATGCCAGCCGCCTGCTGGGGGCATTCCGCCGCGAATTCGGGGTACCCAACTTCGTGATGGTGGTGGGAACGGGCGACGCGGCGCTGCGCATTGGGCGACAGATTGAGGATGCCGCCGCTTATGGCGTGCGCTTGACGGGTTTTCTGGCCGAGCCGGAGGACCCCTCCGCCGCGGAGATCACGCTGCGGCAAGCGTATCCCGTGCGTGCACTCAGCGAGCTCACGGAGTTGCTGCAACGCCACGTGATCGATGAAATCATTTTCGCCGTCGACAGCCGCCGGTTGGCCGGGTTGGAGGACATCTTCCTGCTGTGCGACGAAGAAGGCGTCCGCACGCGCGTCGCGGTGGATTTTTTCCCGCACGTCAACAGCCAGGTGTATCTGGACCGCCTGGGCACATCGCCCCTGCTAACGTTTTCCGCCACGCCGCACGATGAAATCCGCCTACTGGTGAAACGCGCCACCGACGTGTTGTTGGCCGGCGCGGCGCTGGCGCTGCTCAGCCCGTTCCTGGTGATCATCGCGCTGCTCATCAAGCTAACCTCTCCCGGACCGGCTGTTTTCCGCCAGGTCCGGTGCGGATTGAACGGCCGCCGGTTCGTGTTCTACAAATTCCGGTCCATGTCCGCGGACGCGGAGGCGCGGCGCGCGGAGTTGGAACATCTGAATGAGCGTACTACTGTTTTTAAGAT
>SHUD01000066.1 GCA_009697505.1 Bryobacterales bacterium | reverse complement strand
GCGGGCAGATTTTTCCGCTCACGTTGATGGAGGCGAACATCTTGCGGTACTTGGTGGAACGCGAGGGCAAGGTGGTTTCGCGCAAGGCGATGTTGCAGGAAGTGTGGGGCTTGCGCGAGGATACCGACACGCGCGCGATCGACAACTTTATCGTGCGCCTGCGCCGCTACATTGAAGAGGATCCCGCGCATCCCCGCCACCTGCTCACCGTGCGCGGCGTGGGGTACCGCTTTGTGGCGCGCGAAGCTCTTTAGCCGCGCCGTTACTTGATCACGCCGCACGCGATGCGCGCTCCGGCGTCACCCGCCGGGTCCGTCTGCATATCGTCTTTGAAGGCGTGCAGCACCAGGGCAGCGCCGCCATTCGCGAGAATCGAGTGATCTCCCGCGGCGCTCAGATTGACGCGGGTATTCACCAGCAGAGCCTTTCCCTTGCCCTTCCGGCCTACCTGGAAATTGACCATGTCGCCCGCGTGCGGGCCAAATTCGCTATCGAGCCCGTGCTTCTTGTGATCGGGGTTAAAGTGCCCGCCCGCGGAGGTGAAGTCGGTGCCTTCGCAAATGGGCTTCTCGTGGATATGCGCGGCATGCTCGCCCGGCGGCAGGCCCCGTACTTTTAGGTGGATCAGCACGCCACCGCGTTCGGCCTCGGTGATTTTGGCCTTGCCGACATTCTCACCCACGCTGTTCACAAGCCGGACGCTGACGGTCCGCGCTGCCAGCGGCGAAGCGACGATCAGGAAGATTGCGGTGAGCTTGTTCATGAATGTGGTTCCTCTTCCATTGTGGCAAAAATTAAGGGGACAGGCTACTCAATCGCCGAATTCCCCGCTTCCCGAATTCCTCTCCTCCGCGGGAGATCGGGAATTGAGTAGCCTGTCCCCTTAATTTGTCCCCTTAATTTAATTACTAAAATTCGAGTTGCAGGCCTCCCACCGCCGTTCGCCTGGGCGTGCGGAAGCCATTTTCGTAATAGTCCTGGCCGGCCAGATTTTCGGCGCGCCCGTAGAAACGGACGGCCCTGAATTCACCGAGAGGCAGCCGGTAGCTGACTCCCGCGTTCACCCGTCGCAGACCGTCGAATCTGTAAACGCGCTGCGAGAACGAAGCGCTGAAGATCGGAGCCAGAAAAGCGCCGGATTGCAGGGTGTCGAACGTCACAACCATACGTTGCCCCACGCGCTGGGTGGCCGCAACGGAAAATTGGTGTCTGGGAATCACCATGCGGCGCACTACGCCATCAAGGGCCGTGCGTTCTATTGCGTTGACGAAGGTGTAGCTTGATGTGATGTCCAGAGAGCGGTGCGGAGAGACCCTGGCGCTCAACTCCGCGCCGCGCGATAACCCGCCTTGCAGATTCAGGTAACCAAAGAAACGTCCGAAAGGGTCGGCCGCCGGGAGCAGCCGGAATCCGATAGTCTGGTGCAGTTGTGTGTAGAAATACGTCGCCGAGACCGACGCGCGATTACGAAACAGAGATTGGTCGATCCCGGCGTCCAGAGTCGTGGAACGCTCCGGCGCCAATCCCGGATCGCCATAATGAGAATACCCGAAGAAGGAATCGAAGCTGGCTCCGAATCTCTCATAGAGAGACGGAGCGCGATAACCCCGGCCCACGTGCGCGCGGATTTTGGTTGCCGTCGAGCGGAATAAATATGCCGCGGATCCATCACCGGTGTAAGCGGCCGGAGGCCCCCCCATGGCGGCGCTCTGATACGGAGCGGATGCAGCGGGCAAGAATGCCGGCCGGTTCAGCGCGAAATATTGCGCCCGGAAAGCCCCTGCGATCTGCAGGCGTCCGTCCAGCAAGCGGGCTTGATCCTGCACGGAGAATGTATGGCTTCGCTGCGACGAACGCAACGCGGAATTCGCGGATGTGTCGCCGCGATCGGAATAGTTGAAGTGGAAGTTCTCGAATTCGAATTCATAGCCGCCAGACACCAAATGCGCCGGCGTCAACGTGTAGCGCAGTTGCGCGCCGGCGGTTTGCAGATGCGCGTTGTAAACACTGCGAATGCCCGTAAACGGCTGGAAGCCCAATCCGGCGGGGCCATCCACATAGCGTCTGCTGGACGCCAGCGTCTGGAAGCTTATGGTGGCGGCGAGTTTCGGCGCTAGCCGCGCGTCCAGAACCAGTGCGCCGTTGGCAAACCGGCCCGTGCGCGTGCTGTCCGGATCGTTGGGACCCGCCAGGAAAGTGACTCCCCCGACGGCGGGTACGATTCCCGTCGCCGGCAACGTTCCCGTCTGCACGGGACTGGTGTTCAGTTTGCCGAACGAATCGCCCAAGAACGCGCGCGCGCTGAGCGTGGTGGCCGGTGCAATCCGGTACGCGGCACGACCTTGTGCATTGGTGGCGCGAAACGCGTCGTCGCCATCCACGCCGCGCGTCACGTTCCAGTGCGACAGCCCCGCGCTGTAGATCAGGCGGCTCTTCCAGGCCTCACCCGCCACATTTGCGCGTCCGCGTGCCGCGCCCAGCGCGCCGCCTTCGGCCAGCAGGCCGCCCCGCGTCCGGCCTCCCCCCTGGGCGCTCAAAATATTGATCACACCGCCCATCGCGGAGGTGCCGTATAGCGCCGACCCGGCCCCGTTCAGGATCTCCACGCGGTCGAAGTCCGTGGTCAGCAGATCGGAAACAAAGGCGCTGGCGTCGCCTTGAATGGAACCGGGGTCACGAAAACGCAGGCCGTCGATCAGCACGGCGGTATCGTACTCGCGCATGCCGCGCATCCGGATGGTGGTGACCGCGCCAGGGCCGCCCATCTGTTGCACGCGGATCCCCGCAACCAGGCTGACCAGCGGGCCAAGCGCGGGCGACGCCCTGCGTTCCGCTTCGTCGCGGTCCACGCTGACCAGCGCCTTCGAAATCTCCTCGGGCGCTTGCGGCGTGCCCGAAGCCGTCACGGTGATCTGCTCGCGAACGCCCGCCAAGGCCAACGGAATATCCAGCGTTTGAGGCGCGCCGGAAACCAACACCACCCGCGCTTGCAGATACACCGCGAATCCGGGTGCTTCGGCGCGCAGCAGATATTCGCCCGCCGGGGAGGAAGTAAATCGATAAGCCCCCGCAGCGTCGCTCGACGCCGATGCGGTTGGGCCGCCCGCGCGGGAGATCAATGTGACCACCGTGCCCGGCACCGGACGGGATTGAGGATCGTGAACGGTTCCGCTCAACGTGTTTCCGGATTGGCCAAAGGCGGCCTGGGACAGCACGGCAAGCAGTGAAAAAAAGAGAGAACTGGCAGTCTTCGCCTGCGACATCATAAGGTAACGCGCCTCCACAACGCACCGAGGCAGGTCTCCTGACTGACAGGTCATCGCAAACCGGCGGCCTTCCCATTCCCACCCAGGAACAGTGGCTTTCGAGTGCCGGTCCGCTCGCTGAATACAGTGGCGCGACCGTGCGGGATTCACACCCGCTTCCCTTTTCATCCACCGGATGAACCGGCGGAAACCTCGGGAGATTTCATCCTAGCGCGCCGGCGGGGGAAGTGCAAGAGATTGCGCTAGATTGGAATTGTGGCGAAACCACGTCCCAAGTTCTACGTTGTGTGGAGGGGCCACACCACCGGCGTCTATGCGGACTGGGCGGAGGCGTCACGCCAAGTGGCCGGCTTCCCGCGCGCTAAATTCAAGAGCTTCGCTTCCCGCGAAGTAGCCGAAGCTGCGTTTCGCGGGGACTACGCCGATCATGTTGGAAAGGGTGCGCTCCCAACCCGGCGGAGCGTGGACGCGTTGACCGCCCTTGGCGTGGACCCGGACGCTGTGGCCGTGGACGCGGCTTGCAGCGGAGTTCCGGGGCCGATGGAATACCGGGGTGTAAACATCGCAACCGGAGAGACCCTCTTTCAGAACGGCCCGTTTGAAGACGGCACCAACAACGTGGGTGAATTTCTCGCTCTGGTTCACGCTCTTGCTTTGCTGGCGCGCCAAGGCAGGCACGACGTGGTTATTTACACGGATTCGCTGACGGCTCTGAGCTGGGTCCGGGCCCGCCAGTGCCGAACGAAGCTCAAGCCGACCGAAAAGAACGTGCGCATTTTTGAACTGGTGAACCGCGCGGTAGCCTGGCTTCGCGCAAACCCGCCGGCGAACCCGCTGCGTAAGTGGGAGACGGACCAGTGGGGTGAGATTCCCGCCGACTACGGCCGGAAGTAGTCCGCCGGCATGCCGAAGACACTCATCGAACGCCTGCTCTCGTTACGGCGCCACTCGAGGCTTGATCGCATCCAGGCTGCATTCCTCGCGCTCGGTCAGCGCCTGGAAATCGAAGTTCGCAACGCCGCGTGAAGCTCGGCACACCAGCGTTTTCGGGCTCAACTGAAGGGCGGTCATCTCCCGGCGTTTTGCGTTGCCGCCCACATTGGTCAACACGAAGTCGCGGCAGCGCCGCGCCCAAAGCCGGTCGTCCAGTGACCGGCTTCCCCCGCACCACATCTCCAAAACCGTTAACATTCTAAAAAGCGCGCTGGAACGTTTTCCACGACGATGGTACACTCATTCTCATTAACAGGAGGTTCGAAAGCGATGCCAAAGTATCTTTTTCAAGCCAGTTACACTGCCGAGGGACTTAAGGGTTTGGCCAAGGATGGCGCGACGAAACGCCGGGACGCCGCTGTGGTGCGGACAGCAGATCCGCCCGCCCAACTCGGCAGTGTATGCCTCCGCCCCGAACGCCGCTGTGAAAAACTCGTCGGCGTTGTCGTCCACATAATACCAGTCCACCGACGGGTCGATCAGTCGCCCCCGGTGGTCGGTGTCCGTCCCGAGTTCCAGGTGGGATAGGAACCACTCCCGGTCCGGAAACAGCTCGGCGATCATCCGATGGATGCTCTCCCCCCGGTGTTCGAGTGGGACCCGGCACGCCGCCGCCTGGACTATGTCGGCCCACCCGCTGACGCACACCAGCCGTTCGAACCGGCGGGATACGAGCAGCGCGTGGAAACCGCAGGCCACCAGTGCCGACTTGGGCTGGTCGTAAGAGTCCAGAAGCGTCCCGTCGATGTCGAAGTACAGTACACGCATCACAAAAGCCCGCGGCCTAACGACTGGGGCATCACCCGCCGCCGCGCCTTTTGCGGCGGCGGGTGATGCCTTGGTTAGGGGCCGCCGCGATCATAACTCCAGAATCGTGCCCAGTCTCAGCCTGCCGTCTTCGAATGCTCAACAGCCCTGCCGCAGGGGTCGCCCGCGGGCTTCGCCCACAAGTCTTCGGTGCTACGACCGTCGTGCCGGATTCGCAGGACTTCCACCACCCGTCGCAAAACCCCGGAGTCGACTGACCGGAAAGAACCCCAACGCTGACCGACTCCCTCCGGTCGAGTTGTTTATGACGCCTCGCATTGGATACGGCCATTAAACGATATCTGTCACCTCGGATACCTACAGGACGGGTCCAGTTCCAGCATTGGGTGCTGGCGAGATGCGGAAATTGAGACGGTTTCAGCTCGCTGCGTGATAGTTGTCGCGAACAGCCCTTCGCACCAGCGAATCGGCATGACTGGACCGAAACGGCTAACCGGAGAAGTGCCGAATGCCCGGTCGGATCTGGACCAACACGTCAAGACGGCGACCAGCAAAGTGTAGGTCGCCGCATTGCTGCTCTGCGGCTACGCCACGAGGCGGCACGGCCGCGGGCGACTCCTGATAAACTGGTCCTTTGACGCCCACGGTAACTCCAGCGAACCGCCCGCCCGTTTGCGCGGTGAGCTATCTCAACACCGTCCCCCTGGTGTGGGGGTTCCTCCACGATCCGGCTCAGCAAGACACCTTTGACCTGCGTTTCGCGGTGCCTTCCGAGTGCGCCGGCCAGCTCGCTTCGGGAGAAGCGCTGATCGGCATCGTGCCGGCCATTGAAGTGGTGCGGCAGGATCTCGACTACTTCCGCGGAACCGGAATTGCCTCGGATGGCCCGGTGCGCAGCATTCTTTTGGTATCGAAGGTTCCCTTTCGGGAGATTCGCACGCTGGCCACGGATTCCGGCTCGCGCACCTCGGTGATGCTTGCGCGCATTCTGCTGGCGGAGTTGTACGGCGCCGAGCCGAAGTGTGTGTCTCATACGCCCGATCTAGCCGCGATGCTCGGCGCGGCGGACGCGGCACTCCTGATCGGTGACGCGGCGCTGCGCGTCGACCCCGCCAGTGTGCCGTTTGAAACGCTGGACCTGGGGGAAGAATGGACCCGCATGACCAGCCTGCCCATGATCTTCGCCGTCTGGGCCGGCCGCCAGGAGAACATTCGCGCACCTTACGGAGATGCGTTTCTGGCGTCCTGCCGGTTCGGTCTGTCGCACATGGATGCGATCATAAGCGCCGAATCGCGCAGCCGGGGATTTCCGGAAACGCTGGTGCGCCAATACCTGACGCGCCATATTGTTTTTGAGTTCACGGACCGCCACTACGCCGGTCTGGAGCTGTACTGGCAGCGCGCCGCCGCGCTGGAACGCGTAATGGTGCAGGGAGGCATTTCCATATGATGATTCGCAAGGAAGCCATCGACCTGTTTCGCAGCGACGACCTGATCGGCATCGGCATGGCCGCCGACGCCGTGCGCCGCAAGCTGCATCCGGACAACGTGGTCAGCTACATCATCGACCGCAATATCAACTACACGAATTTCTGTACCGAGTACTGCAGCTTCTGCGCCTTCTACCGGCCCATGGGCCACGAAGAAGGTTACGTGCTGCCGCAGGAAACCATTTTTCAGAAGATCCGGGAGACGCTGGCCCTGGGCGGCACCGGCATCCTGATGCAGGGTGGCCTCAACCCGGACCTGAAGATCGAATGGTACGAGGACCTTCTGCGCGGCATCAAGCAACGCTTCAACATCTGGACGCATTGCTTCTCCGCGCCGGAAATTTGCTGCATCGCCGAAGTGAGCGGCCTTTCCCTGCATGACACGCTCCGGCGGCTACGCGATGCCGGTCTGGATTCGCTGCCGGGCGGTGGCGCCGAAATTCTGGACGACGACGTCCGCACGCGCATCAGCCGCTTGAAGTGCACCACGCAGGAGTGGATCGACGTGCACCGCGCGTGCCATGCATTGGGCATCGCGACCACGGCCACCATGATGTTCGGCACCGGCGAGAGTATTGAGCAGCGCATGAACCACCTGGATATCGTCCGCCAGATTCAGATGGACACGGGCGGGTTTACGGCCTTCATTCCGTGGGCGTTTCAGCGCGAGTACACTTCTCTCGGCCGCTTCGTGAAAGAGGAGGCCAGCGCGGTGGAATATCTGAAGATGCTGGCCCTTTCGCGCTTGTATCTGGAGAACGTGCCCAACATTCAATCATCCTGGGTTACGCCGGGCCCGAAGATCTGCCAGATCGGCTTGCGCTTCGGCGGTAACGACGTCGGCAGCATCATGATCGAGGAAAACGTGGTCAGTGCGGCCGGCACTCATCACCGTGCCACCGAGGAGGAGTTGCGCCGCTTGATTCGCGACGCCGGGTTTGTCCCAAAGCAGCGCGATACTCTGTACCGGACGTACTACTTGAATTAGAGGCTTGGGCCAACTTGGGCCAGTGTTGTGTGCGCCGCTTGTTTAGACTATCCTCACTTGTAGCGGAATTCTTCTTTATTGCAGCAGCACCTGCGGCGTTCGAAGCAGGAGGACAAATGACGAGCGTGAGTCCATTCGGCGTAGCATTCTGCGGCTATGCGCTTTTCGGAGCGCTCCTGCTGACGGGGCAAACTCCGCAAGCACGATCGATAACAGAAGGTGTCTACTCCGCTGCGCAAGCGGCCCGCGGACAGCAGCTTTATAAGACTCAGTGCGCGGAATGTCACGGCAATGCGTTGGAAGGCACCGTCGGTTCTCCGTTGGCTGGAGATAGTTTCCTCTCGGACTGGAGCGCGCGGCCGCTCATCAATCTGGTGGACAAGATTCAGAAGACGATGCCCTTCAACTTGCCTGCGAACCTCACCCGCCCGCAATCCACCGATCTGGTGGCCTACATTTTGCAGGCCGGAAAGTTCCCCGCCGGACAAGCCGAATTGAGCGAAGCCATGTTGGCGCGCATCGCGTTCCCGGCGGCGAAACCATCCGCGGCGCCGGCGCGCGCCGGCTTAGGCAACACGTCTCTTCCGCCGCCCGAAGGCAATCTTGCGGAGCTGATGCGGGCCATCGCTTTCCCCAATTCGAATATCCTGTTCAACCTTCAGATCAAGGACCCCGGCGCCCAGCCGAAAAAACAGACGACCCCCGCTACGTTCGATTATGCCGAGTGGGGATCCACGGTTTATCCCGGATGGCTGGCAGTGGATCAGGCCGCCATCGCGATCACCGAGACGGCGCCTCTGCTGTTGACGCCGGGACGCCGCTGCCAGAACGGCAAACCCGTGCCCGTCGATGCGGCCGATTGGAAGCAATTTGTCGCGGCGCTGGCGGACGCCGGGAAACTGGCTCATCAGGCATCCAAGGCCAGGAATCATGCGGCGTTCATCGACATCAGCGACAAACTGAACGATGCGTGCGCGAACTGTCACAAAGTATACCGCGACAAGGGCGGCACGGAGGGGAGTGGAGCCACCCGCTGCCAACCTTGATCGCAAACACTCGCTCGCAAAGAGGGGACAAAAACATGCGCTTGATATTCATTTCGACAGCATTGATGGTTTCTCTTTCAGGGACGTTGTTCGCCCAGGAATGGATTGAGTACGCCAGCCGGGAAGATCGCTTCACCTGTAATTTCCCGGGCCAGCCAAAGGTGACGGCGATCACCTACCAGTCGCAGATCGGAGCCGAACTGCCGGCACGCGTCTACAGCGCGTCGCAAGGCCAGAGCCGCTACTCGGTGACCGTGGTCGACTACACTCCCATCCAGCGAATCCTCACGGAGAGGGCGAAGTCCTGCCCCGCGGGTGCGGAACCGTGTTTGGGAGCCCCGGGCGATGAGGGGCACTGGAGGTCTGACCGGCAAGGAGCGCTGGTGTATGCCGCCTGGCGCCTTATGCAAAGAGATGCCAAGGTGACCGCTTTTGTGTGGAACACCGTCGACCGCGTGGAAGGGCATCAACTACAGCTCACCAACAACAGCGATAAGTCCCGTACGTTCGCCGGGATTTACATGCACGAAAACAAGCTTTATATCGTTGAGGGAACGGTGCCGGCGGGTTACCCGGAGCCGGGGTTGTTTCAACAATCGCTGGGATGGCTCGATGAGAAAGGGGTGGGGCTTCGCTATGAGTCATACTACTACAATGGATATCCGTCGCCCCGCCGCGTCAATCAGAGACGGATCGAGGAGGGGCAGGGTCGAATTGATGCTCCTGGCGCGGTCGTAGTTCCAGGCAGGCCAAGGTAAGGAGGCAAGTATGCGTGTGAGATCAGCAAGTGGTTTCGCGTTGCTATCCGCGGTGGTCGTGGCGTTGCCGGCGTTGGCGCATCATTCCCACGGCGCCTACAACGATACGTTCATGGATCTCCAGGGTGTGGTCAAAGAAGTGCACATGGTTTCTCCGCATTCCTGGATCTATCTGGAAGTCAAGGACGACAAGGACGAGCTGCAGGTGTGGGCTCTAGAAGCGACCGGCCGTCCTGGGCTCCAAAGGGCCGGAGTGACGCCCGATTACATCAAGGTGGGCGACGCCATTAAGGTCAGGTGCCACCGTCTCAGGGATGGCTCCAACGGTTGCCTTCTGGGATTTCTGAAGGCCAAAGATGGATCCGTCAAAGATTGGGACGGCAATAACGCACCTGCACCTGCTGATTTTTAGGCGAAGGGAGCGGACGACCGCAGCCCGGCGGCGAGGGCGTTGGGTGGCGCCGCGCGCGTGCCGCCGCTGTTACGGGTGGAATCATGCGCCGGTGGTGGCCACGCCGCCCTGTGCGGTGGAATCAGCGACCAGATCTTTCAACGCGCGGCGCTGCACCTTTCCGGTGAGCCCTTTGGGAAGAGCCGGCAAGAACAGAATGCGCTCCGGCGTCTTGTAGTCGGCGATGCGGCTGCGTACCAGCTCCCGCAGTTCCTGTTCGCTGGCGGTGAGTCCGTCGCGCAAGGCGACGAAGGCGATCACCTTTTCACCGTAGACCGGGTCCGGCATGCCGATCACACCCGCCTCCAGGACAGCGGGATGGTGGTACAGGGCCTCCTCCACTTCCTGCGGTGAGATGTTGGAGCCGCCGCGGACGATGATCTGCTTCACCCGCCCTTCGAACCAAAAGAAACCGTCGGCGTCGCGTCTTACCGGATCGCCGGTGCGCAGCCAGCCGTCGCTGAACGTAGACGCAGTGTTCTCCGGGTCACCCCAATATCCGATGCAATTGGCAGGGCTTTGTACCTGCAATTCTCCGATTTGGCCGTCTGCCAATACCTTGCCGGACAGATCCGCCACGCGGGCATCCACCAGGTCCAACGCAGGGCCCATGGATCCCGCCCGCGGCGCGTCTTCGCGAATGCAAGTGACCGGCACGGTCTCGGTCATTCCATAAAGCTCCCGCACGGGAGCTCCAAAAAGACTGCGGAAGCGCTCCTGCAGTGTCACCGGAACGGTGTCCCCGCCGGCCAGGCAAAGGCGCACGCAACTTACATTTCGCGGACTTCGACCCTGTTCTTCGACAAGGAACCGCAACATGGCCGGCAGGATCATGATGTACGAGCAACGCCACCGTTCCGTCAAGTCCAGGGCGGCGGCGGCGTCGAACAGCGGAAGCAAAACCACGGTCCCGCCGCAGGATATTCCGGGCAAGAGCACACAGGCGAGTGCTGCGATGTGCATCATCTGCGTCACCGCCAGTAGAGTATGAGTTTCGTCCATGCCCAGCGAGATCATCAGCTCGGTGGCGCCGGTCAGCGAAAGCAGAGATTGCCCGGAACGTCGTTGAAAGTTAGCGACCCTCGACCTTCATACATTACGCGACCTTTACCTGTTTGGCAATCGGTTTCTTAGAAACGATATTTGCCATCGACGACAACAGCATAGGAATCTGGCGATGGCCAATGACTTT